>CAIYJU010000075.1 GCA_903926565.1 uncultured Bacteroidales bacterium | reverse complement strand
GGGGTTAAATTCTTCTCCTTCATCAAATCTAAAATCCGTTCAATCATATTGCATCTGTTTGGTTACAAAAATAACGAATAATAAGAAATCGTGATTACGAATGTTAAAATATATTTTAGTTAACTTATTACATTAAATATCTAACATAAATGACTGATATAATACATTTTATTTAAATGTTTTATCAATAACCATGAAGTTTACTTTTGTAATTTACATTTGTATTCAACCCACATTCATATCCAGGTAAATATTTTAGGTTACAATTGGATCGAATGCTAAAATATTTCTATAAAACACTGATTATGTGATAAATAAAATTCATTTTGGCCTGGCAAATGTTTATCGGTATTACGAACTATTACTGAATTACAGCATATTACATTCAATCCCGGGCAGTTTACAAATGTAATTACAATTGTAAACCAGAGAATCTGTTGATTTGGATGGTACATTGGCGATTTTCATTATCATCTGGTTCCTGGGTACCCCTGATGCTATTTTACCTCCTCTCCTCCAGGTCCGGTAATACATCTTCTGACTCTTTTAAGATCATACGGTTATCTACTTAATTACTTTATATAAATTGATATTACACTCTGAATTATAACTATATATAAGAATTTATTTTCTTATTAATAAATCGAATTTACAAATGGATGACGTCTTTTTACCTGAAAGCCGAGGCATCAGATTACAAATTTCCACCCGGATTCCGGGTAAATTGACAGGAAATATCATTAAAAATGTAATTCTCATTGCTGACAAGTTGCTTGAATGAATTGTGATTATTAGTAAGTTTGCCATGAAATTAAATTAGTATTCTATGTTCAACGACAAGGATCTTTTGCAAATGAACAACAGGGGTATTGACCTGAATGTCATTCAAAAACAGATGGACCATTTTATTGCCGGCTTTCCATATATAAACCTTGTAAGACCAGCTGTATCCGGTGACGGCATTCTCAGGTTTGATGATGAGCAGCTTTCATTTTACCAGTCCTATTTTGAGGAACACCTCCCCCATTTAAAAGTTGTAAAATTTGTGCCCGCTTCCGGCGCCGCAAGCAGGATGTTCAAACATCTTTTTGAATTTGTGGAAAAGTATGTTGCTGATGAGGATGGATTTGCATTTTTCACTAAGGATCAGGGATTTAATTCAGTTTCTTATTTTATCCACCACCTGGAGAAGGTTGCTTTTTACCATGACCTTTCTGCAGTAGTTGCAAAATCAGGTAAATCCATTGAACAGCTGATTGTTAGTCAGGAGTACAATACCATCATTGACGGGATTCTCTCTCCGGATGGTCTTAATTATGCAAATCTGCCAAAGGCATTATTAAAATTTCATCAATACAGCGATGGATCCAGGACTGCGGCTGAAGAGCACCTGGTTGAAGCAGCAGCTTACACAAAAGACCATTCAAAGATTGCCAGGATTCATTTCACCATCTCTCCCGAACATCGGGAAAAATTCATGGAGCTTTTTGAAAAGGTGAAAAGTACCTGCGAATTACGACTTGATGTAAAATTTGACATCACTTTTTCCATTCAGAAACCCTCGACAGATACGATAGCTGTGGATGAAACCAATGAACCTGTGCGTAATCCTGACGGTTCCATGCTTTTCAGGCCGGGCGGACATGGTGCACTGCTTGAAAACCTCAATGAAATTGATGCAGACCTGGTTTTCATCAAGAATATCGACAACATTGTTCCCGACCATCTGAAAGAGACAACTTTTCAATATAAAAAACTCATTGGAGGATACCTGTTGTTCCTTCAAAGGGCAATTGCAGGATTTCTTGGCAGGCTTGAAAAACAGGCCTCCCCCGCTGATATTATCGAAATTGTTGAATTTGCACAAAAAAAGCTGTTTCTGGATCTCCCCGGAGATCTCGGAACATATCCAATAGTTGATCAGGTTCGATTCCTTTTTAACCTGTTAAACAGACCGGTTCGCGTATGTGGCATGGTGAAAAATGAAGGAGAGCCCGGAGGCGGGCCATTCTGGATACTGGGAAACGATAAAAAGATATCGCTGCAGATCGTAGAATCTTCGCAGATCGATTTGAAAAATCCTGCACAAAAGGCCATTGTTGATCAATCGACCCATTTTAATCCGGTTGATCTAATATGCAGCACCAAAGATTTCAAGGGAAACCCCTATGACCTGACGGGGTTCGTGGATGAGAATACCGGGTTCATCTCTTTGAAATCGAGTGGAGGGAAAATCCTTAAAGCACAAGAATTACCAGGACTCTGGAATGGCGCCATGGCAAAATGGATCACCATTTTCGTTGAAGTTCCGATCATCACATTTAATCCTGTAAAAACAGTCAATGACCTCTTACGGAACGAACATCTTTCCCCAAATTCTTAATGTTTAGCTTTTTATATTATGAAATCCAAACTGGCAATTCTTTTTCTGTTTTTTGTAACCATAACTTATGGGGTGAAAGCCCAATCGGGATATAATATCAAATTCAGGATCAATGGATTAAAAGACACAACATGCCTTGTGGCCTATTACTACAGCAATGGCACTTATATCAAAGATACCATAAAAGTTGACGGTTCCGGACGATGTGATTACAAAGCCCCTGCCGACCTTCCAAAAGGACTGTATGTATTGGTCATTACGGATAAAATCTTCTTTGATTTTGTCATAAACAACGACCATAAGTTCTCAATGGAGACGACACCCTCTGATCCGATCAATAAAATGGTGATTAAAGATTCCCCCGAAAATGATCTGTTCTACAAATACCTGCGGTATAATCGGGAGAAATTCGACCAGGTTCAGGAGTTGGATAAGAAATCAAAGCTGGTTGCAGACCAGAAAGATTCATTGAAGATCCTGTCAGAGAAGGTGAGTCTGATCAACAAGGACCTCATTGCTTTTAAACTCGGCATCGTGGCAAAATATCCGAACAGCTTTACTGCTTTGATGATCAATGCCATGAAAGAGCCGGAGGTACCTGAAACCCCCATCCTTCCCAATGGCAGGCCGGATTCAACCTTCGGATACAGGTATTATAAAGCCCACTTCTGGGACGGAACCGATTTTACGGATGACCGTCTACTCCGGACCCCTGTATTTCACAATAAATTAAAAAAATACTTTGAAACAATCGTTGTTCAAAACCCTGACAGTGTGATCCGTGAAGTTGATATCTTCATAGAGAAGGCAAGGCCAAATCCTGAAATGTTCAAATACCTGGTGTGGTTTACGACCTATAAATATGAAAATCCGGAATACATGGGATTTGACAAAGTGTTCGTTCATATTGTTGACACATACTATGTTACAGGACAAACAACATGGATCACACCAACAGTAAATGAGAATATCATCAAGAAGGCAAACAAAATACGCCCGTTGCTGATAGGAAAAATCGCCCCGAACATGATTATGCAGGACACCAATCTTAAACTGGTTTCAATGCATAACATCACTGCTGATTTTCTGCTTCTGCTTTTCTGGGACCCTGATTGCGGGCACTGTGAGAAAGAGATCCCGATACTTAAAGAGTTTTATGACCAGAACAAGGTTAAATATGGATTTGAGATCTTCTCTGTTTGTTCAGACACCTCGATGGTTAAATGGAAAAACTCTGTCAAAAAGAAGAAGATGACATGGATCAATGTTGATGGCCCAAGAACACTGACCGGCGATTACCATGAACAATACGATATCATCTCCACCCCTGTCATTTACCTGCTCGACCGGAAAAAGGAGATCATCGCCAAAAAAATTCCCGCTGATAAGGTCGGAAGTTTTATTGAAAACTATCTGAAGCATTCGAAAAAGCCATAAAAAAAGCCGCACTGATTTCTCAGCACGGCTTTTCAAATCTTCAATGTTATATTTAGCTGTTAAGTTCATCAACAACCGCTTTAAAGGCATCAGGATGGTTCATGGCCAGGTCGGCCAGGGTTTTCCTGTTGAGGGTGATATTCTTCTCAGCAAGTTTTCCGATAAATACGGAATATGACATTCCGTAAAGCCTTACGCCTGCATTGATACGGGTGATCCACAAAGAACGGAAGTTCCGTTTCTTGGTGCGGCGGTCTCTATAGGCATAGCATAACCCTTTTTCTACTGAATTTTTCGCAACGGTAAGGACATTCTTTCGTCTTCCGAATTGTCCTTTGGCCCGCTTCAGGATTTTCTTCCTTCTCTCTCGCGAGGCGACTGAATTAACTGATCTTGGCATGGTTTCTGATTTTTTGCGTTAGCGTTCCCGGTTACAGGAATCTTATGGAGCTAAACACAAGTTAAACAATAAAAATTAACCCTGGAGCATCTCTTTTACATTGGCTGCATCCGACTTGTGAACGATTGCCGTATACGTAAGATTACGTTTCCGTTTTGTCGATTTCTTGGTCAGAATGTGGCTTTTGTAAGCATGCTTCCGTTTGATTTTACCGGTACCTGTAAGAGCGAATCTCTTTTTAGCGCCGGATTTGGTCTTCATTTTTGGCATGTTACCTTTTTGTTGAATTATTGATTGATTGAATTGGTGAT
>CAIYJU010000074.1 GCA_903926565.1 uncultured Bacteroidales bacterium | reverse complement strand
GGTTAGGTCATTCAACATAACGGAATGCCTGTTTGTTCGGCTTGTTGATAAAATGAACTATTGGCGTTATTCCTGGTTTTTATAAGAATGTCGATTTTTTGTTCACCTATCGCCATTTTGAGACTTGCAAGAAGTTGAAGTTCCATTTGAGTAAGCATCAAAACATCCTGTTCATTGTAAGGAATAATAAGCAAATCAATATCTCCGCCTCTCCTGGAATCATCGGTACGAGAACCGAATAAAATGACTTTTACATTCTCCCCAAAGTTATCACGGGCAAGCTTGACAATATTCATTTTCTCAAAGGAAGTCAAACGCATAACGCTACTCATTTTTGCAATCGTAAAATTACAAAAATAATGACATAAAAGATTGATTGAGCGGAATCATACCAATAGATAATATTTGATGGACCTTTGAATCTAAAGGACCCTTCCCCAGCCCTCCCCTTGAAGGGGAGGGAGTACGTTTGTCGAGGATTTCAAGCGATTTCATTGACGAATGAGTGATCCTTGCAGTTTCACAATGAGAATAACTCTTGTGGCTGGCACAGGGCTCCCCCTCCCCTTCAAGGGGAGGGTCGGGGAAGGGTCATTGCCATGCCGACTGAGGTTTATATGTGGTCACTGGTACGATTGCACCTAATCAATAAAACAAATCCCAGCGGTGGCCAAGCAAGAAAATGAACTCTTACAACAGCTTTTTTCTGATCTCTGTCAGCATGACCTCAGTCATTTTAGCCAGGTCATACTGGTAGTTCAGATTCCAGTCGTTCTTAGCAACCGTATCATTGATGCTTGCCGGCCAGGAATCGGCGATGGCCTGGCGGAAGTCGGGCTTGTAGGTGATTTCGAATTCCGGGATGTGTTTTTTTATTTCAGCGGCAAGGATTTGCGGGGTAAATGAGATACCTGCAACATTGTAGCTGGAGCGCAGGGATAGTTTCGACACATCGGCCTGCATCACATCAATGGTGGCCTTGATGGCATCAGGCATGAACATCATCGGCAGGGCTGAATCCGGACCGAGGAAACATTCATATTTTTTATGTTTGATGGCTTCATAAAAAATCTCCACGGCATAGTCGGTGGTGCCGCCACCGGCTTCGGTTTTATAACTGATCAATCCCGGATAACGCAGGCTGCGGGTGTCAACCCCATATTTGTTGAAATAATACTCTATCCATCGTTCACCGGCAAGTTTGCTGATGCCGTAAACGGTGTTGGGTTCCATGATCGTGTATTGGGGTGTGTCGACCCGCGGTGTGGTGGGTCCGAAAACGGCAATGGATGATGGCCAGAAAATTTTTGGTATTTTCAGTTCGCGGGCAAGTTCCAGCACATTCATCAGGCTGCGCATGTTGATATCCCAGGAGGCGAGCGGGCGTTTCTCTGCATTCCCCGACAGGATGGCAGCCAGGTGATAAACCTGTGTAATTTTTTCGTGTTCGAGGATCAGCTGGAGTTTTGAGGCATCAAGCACATCAAGAATTTCAAACGGACCGGTTCCGGCAACTTCAGCAGGGGCCGGGCGGATATCGGTGGCGATGACCCTTGATTCACCATAAATTCTTCGCAGTTCGAGTGTGAGTTCTGATCCGATCTGACCAGCGCAACCAATCACGAGTATTTTTTCTGACATTACACGAGTGTTTTAAGTTTTTGCAAAAGTAAGTAAGTTTACTGTGAAATTAATAGCAGAAGGGGTGGTTGATCTAATTTTTGAATAATTTCCACTTAAATCCATATCTTTGCACGGCAATTTTTTTAACATTCAAATGGACGAAGGACCTGCGCGAAGCATTCAGATCAATTTCCCCTTGTACTGGGAGGGTTCCATCCTGATTTTTTCATGATGTATCGCCCTCCTCTGCATCGGATAACAAAAGAAGGAGGCGAAAATGACATCACAAATTACCTTCTATTTAAGCCAGATAATCGGAAATGACTATATTTCTGATGATGGAACTGTGCTTGGTAAAATCAAGGATTTTTTGATTGACCAGAGCAATCTGCCCTGGAATGAGGCTGAACCTGTAAGGCCCCGCGTGGTGGCGATCAAGGTGAAGAAGGGTAAAGAGGTGAGAATTCTTGATTTTTCATCATTTGAAATTAAAAAATTCAAACGGAAACTCAAAATAACCTGCCTCGACGTCAGGGAAGTTTCGCCAGAATCTTTTTCAAATTACCTGTGGCTGGCTGAAAATATCCAGGATAAGCAGATTGTCGATATCAACGGACGTAAACTGGTCAGAGTGAATGACATAAGGCTGGTGATGATTCCTTCAGGAACGTATGCCATTGCAGTGGATGTGGGTATCGACGGATTGCTCAGGCGAATTGGCATCGGCCGCCCCATCCAATCCATGCTGGATCCATTCAGCATCGATATCCCCGGGAAATTTATTTTATGGGATGATATTGAGGCGGTTGACTTTACCAATGCCAATATCAAACTTTCAAAATCCTCCTCCAGGCTGAACACACTGCATCCTTCCGACCTGGCTGATATCATCGAAGATCTTGACAAAGCATCCCGTACCTATGTTTTTGCCTCTCTCGACGAAGAAAGGGCCGCTGATGTGCTTGAAGAACTCGAACCCCGCGCCCAGATCCAGATTGTTGAGAGTCTGCCAGTGGAAAAAGTAGCGGATGTGCTTGAAAAAATGCCAGCCGATGAGGTTGCCGATCTCCTTGATGCACTTGCCGAGGACAAAGCCGAAAAACTTCTGGAGGAGATGGAGAAGGAATCTTCAGAAGAGGTAAGGGAGTTGCTGGAATACCACAATAAATACGTGGGTTCGCTGATGTCAACAGACTACTATACTTTCAATGAGAATCTTACTGTTTCAGAAATAATGGAAGAACTCAGAAAACAACAACCTGAGCCCGCCCATATATATTCTATTTTTGTCACCGATAAGAACGACCGTTTCCTTTCTGCGATCTCACTTGGGGAGCTGGTTATTGCCGACCCGGCACGGCAATTAAAGGATATCATGAAGAAAAATCCGATAAGTGTGTTTGACGACGATAAAGTTGACTCACTGGCAGAACTGGTCTCAAAATATAACCTGCTGGCGGTACCGGTCATTAACAAGGACCGGCAAATGGAAGGAATCGTGGTGGTTGAAGACATCGTGGATGACTTGTTAAGCAGAAGAAAAACCCGGTAAACCAGGAAAGGATTCTGATATGGCTTTTGGAACAAGGCGTAAATCGATCTGGAAAAATTTGGCACTTTTCGTTGCCATTCTCGGACCAGGGATAATCACCGGGAGTGTGGACAACGATGCCGGCGGGATCACCACCTATTCGGTGGCCGGGGCCTTATACGGTTACCAGTTGCTCTGGACCCTGATTCCTTCTTTCATCGTGCTGGTGATCATCCAGGAGATGAATGCCAGGATGGGTATCGTAACCGGCAAGGGTCTTGCCGATCTGATCCGTGAAAACGCCGGGGTTAAAGTTACCTTCTTCATATTCATTGGGTTGCTTCTGGCGGATATCGGCAACACCACCACCGAGTTTGCCGGTGTGGCCGGAAGTTTGGAGGTGTTTAATATCAGCAAGTATATTTCAGTTCCGATCGTGGGGTTCATGATCTGGATTCTCGTAGTGAAAGGAAACTATAAATTCGCTGAACGGCTCTTTTTGGTTTTCAGTGTTTCTTTGCTGATGTACGTTGTTTCAGCCCTCATGGGAAAGCCCGACTGGCAGGCGATCGGACAGTCGATAGTCCGGCCCCGGATGGAGTTCAATGAGAAGTCGCTGATGGTCATCATCGGCATCATTGGTACGACCATTGCTCCATGGATGCAATTCTACATGCAGTCGTCGGTGATTGAAAAGGGGCTTAAAATACGTGACTATAAATATACCCTGATCGACATTGTGGTCGGATGTACCGCAACCGTGGTTGTTGCCTTCTTTATCATGGTAGCCTGCGCCTCCACGCTTCATGCAAAGGGGATTGTGATCAATGAG
Organism: uncultured Bacteroidales bacterium; assembly: GCA_903926565.1. Lineage (GTDB taxonomy): Bacteria > Bacteroidota > Bacteroidia > Bacteroidales > FEN-979 > CAIVAT01. The sequence goes on along the minus strand of CAIYJU010000074.1, from coordinate 5,635 downwards.
GCAAAGGATGCGGCCATGGCACTTGAACCCCTGGCAGGGGCCTTGTCATCGCATGTCTTCGCCTTCGGCCTGTTCATCGCTTCAATATTTTCGGCTACCATTCTTCCGCTCGCCACGGCTTTTTATGTTTGTGAAGCTTTTGGATTTGAAGCGGGAATCGATAAAAAGTGGAAAGAAGCCCCTGAATTCTATATTCTCTATACCGGGATTATCCTGCTGGGGGTGATCATTATCCTTATTCCCAATGCGCCTCTGATTGCCATCACCCTCTGGACACAGATCATCAACGGGGTACTGTTGCCGGTCGTGCTGGTCTGCATGATCCTGCTGGTCAACAATAAAAAGATCATGGGGGAATATACAAACAAGCCGATCCAGAATATCATAGGCTGGGGCACTGTTTTCACCCTCATCGCCTTATCCCTGACGTTGCTGGTCCTGCCGCTATTTACATAATATTAGTTGCCGTTAACCATCTGTAGCAGGTCATTTCCGACTGCCATCCCCTTCTGCTGCATGTTCTGAATGATTTGCCGTGACTTCTCCGGCTGGCCATGCTGATAATAAAGCAGGACCAGATTGTGGTTGGCCTGGGGATCAAGCGGATTAAGTTCAATCACCTTTTCCAGGTTAACTGCAGCACTGTCAAATTTATTATTTGAAAATGCGATCTGAGCCAGCAGGAAGTAGGCATCGGGTATCGGGTTGTTTACAAGCTCTTTCCGGATGAAAATCTCTGCAGTATCAGTTTGTTTCCTGTCAAACAGCACCTTGCCATAATAGTAATTCAGATTTTTCAGAGTTGGCTCGATCGCAAGGGCTTCCTCGAAAAGTTTCTCCCTTTCGGCGGGATCTTCTATTTTGGTTGCAAGCAGTGTTTTTGCATAGGCTGAATGAGGTGACCCGTTTACCGCATGGGTCCAGAAGGTGACCGGGTCGCTGAAGTAGCTGGTCCTGATAAAACTCTGAAGCATGAAAATCGCCGAGATGGCGAAAACAATGCCATATTTTATTTTCGGATTAAAGGCGCCATTGAAAGGCACCGCCTGGCTTATGATGAGGAGGATCCCGATCATAGGAAGGTATAACCTGTGCTCGAAAACCTGGTCATTCAGCGTTTTTGGAACGATAAGTACCGGGATCAGAAAAACAATGAACCAGAATACACCCAGGTAGGTGAGCGGCCTTGTGTAGCTTTTTGAATAAACAATGAGCACAAGAAGGCCTGTCAATGCCAGGATGCCCCAGATCAGGGTGATGTCCTCTGTCATCGGGAATACGGTAAGGTTTACCGGTAAGAAAATTTTACCAAGATATTGGAGGATGACCACCAGCCTGCCTATCCCTGTTGAGATCATCTCCGTTGGAGACAACCAGTTTTTTGCCAGGGTAGCTGTTGACCGGACAAGAATCCAGATTGCAATGGCAGCAACCCAGCTGATCAGCGGGAAAATCATCTTACGCCAGTTGCATTTCAGGAAAAACAGTAAAAATCCGCTGATGATGACAGGTATGATGACGGCCGTTTCCTTGGTAAAAAGTGCTGCAAGTAAAAATACCGAATGTAACAGCAGGATAACCGGGGTGGGCTTTTCAAGATACCTGAAGAGAAGCAGGAATGACGATAGGAAGAAGATCATCAGGAGCATATCGTTTCTGCCCGGAATCCAGGCAACGGCTTGTGTAAGCACCGGATGCACTGCAAAAATCAGGGTAAGCAAAAAGGAGTCGACCGGAGGAATTTTTATCCTTTTGAAAAACAGGAACAACAGGATCACTGAAATAATGTGAAAGAGCAGATTTGTAAAGTGGTAACCGGCAGGTTTAATACCGAAAATACGTGATTCAAGGATGAAATCTACGAGGAAGAGGGGGCGGTAATATGCATCTTTTGTTGGGTTAAAAAGCCCCCGTTGAAAGGAGACTCCGATGTTTTTCGCATCTGAGTTATACTGTGCGTTCTCAACAATAAAAATGGAATCATCAAGCTTTGTATAATCAAGCGACAACGTCCTGGCATACACGGTGAAGGTAATGGAAGCCAGGACAACGAGGGTGAGCCATGTGTTTGAGAAGTAGTCCTCAAAGCTGACCGGATGGTTTTTACCGGTGCTTTTCCCGGTTTTTTTAGAGGGTTTCATCCGGCGCTGTTTTACTTTGAAACAATCGAAAGAGGCTGGTTCCGGGGAAAGTTAAATTTTAATTGCCCTGATCACCTGCCGGGATGTGCCTGTGGAGATGCGAAGGAAATAGATTCCCGGCTTAAAAGCACTGAAATCATCCAGTCTTACTGATGAGGACCCAGGGATTACAAAATATTTTGAACTCACCAGCTGACCGGTAACTGCAAGTACTTCGACAGTTATTGTCATCGCTGCATTCACGGTGTTTTTAAGGAAGGGTGCTGTTGTGAATGGTGTCGGGAACAGGGTAACCACATTTGGCTGAGCAGATCTTGAATCTACGGTTGAAAGTGTGGCCCTGGCGTTCATCAGGTTTGGAATACCCCAACCATAAAGAGAATCCGGATTACTTGCCATGGATGCGGTATTGCGAACTGCAATGCGGATTTGTTCAGCACTGAATGCGGGTGTTGACTGCCATAAGCAGGCAAGCGAACCGGCCATAACCGGTGAAGAGAATGAAGTTCCGCTTCCCTGAACCACATTGCCACTTCCAGAAATCACAGTCGTACCCTGTCCCTGAGCGGTAACATCGGGTTTAATACGGCCGTCAAAGGTGGGTCCGGTAGAACTGAAATAGGCATATGAACCCGAGGCATCCACTGCCCCGATCGAAAATACACTGTCACCGTCAGCCGGTGCGCCAATGTATTGCCAGGTCGATCCGCCTGAGTTTCCGGCACTGTTCACCACAAGGATGCCCCTGCTGGCTGCAAGGTCGGCTGCCCTGGTCACCGGAGTCGTATTCCCATCCATGCTGGCATAAGTATGATTGAATGCCGGATTGTCGAACTCAGTGTATCCCAGTGAGGAGTTGATGACATCGACACCCAGGCTGTCGGCAAATTCAGCACCGCCGGCCCAGTTGTACTCTTCAATCAACATTTCATAATCTCCAACTTCTGTACGCACCAGCCAGAAGGAGGCATGCGGAGCGGTACCGACCATCGATCCGGGGAGGTTGGCTCCCATCGTTGAAAGAACGCTGGTGCCGTGGGTGTGCATATCATCTCCAAATACATTGTTTCCCGGAATGCTGAAATCGCGTGTGCCCAGGATCCTGTTGTTCATCCACAGACTGTCAAAGGCAGCGATCTGATCAACATGGTAAAAACCGGCATCCAGGATGGCAATCATCATTCCTTCACCCATAAATCCAAGGTTATGAAGCCCGTCAACGGCGACCATGTGCGCCTGGTTATAGGCCTCTCCGTAGTTTATTGAGTTTGAGGTTTTTGGAGTTGATACTGGACCGTTTTTGAACAATGTATACGGTGGTATTCCATCAATTGATTGAAAACCAGGAGTGCCAGCTTTTTTTTGAGGGCCGTCCAGCAAAACCTGGTCGATGTGATCAACAAACGGCAATGCTGTAATGGCAGCCAATACAGCAGGGTCATTTGTATTTACCACCACTGCATTGAACCATTTCAGGGAGTAAACAACAACGGCACCTTTTGAGGCGATTTGTGTGATGTAGGAAGGTGTAACGGGCAGGTCCTTCTGGTCGAGGAGAATGTTGGATTTGCTTCGGCGATCAAGAGAACGCTGTGTTAAAAATGCCAGGGGATTCGACAGGGAATATGGATTGTTGTCCTTGTTCTTTAAAAAAACAACGTGCTTCTGTTCCTGGGAAAAAAGGCTGACAGAGATGATGATGGCGGAAAACAGGATGAGTATATGTTTCATATCGGATGTTATAAGACAGATGTATCTGGATTGCAAAGTTAAGGGATATTTCAGTACACTGGTTAATGTTTAGAACCCATGTTGAAAATCAGTTCCCCGCCGGCGAGAAGATCGGCATGATCGAGGAAGAACCTGTCAAGTGGTTTTCCGTTAAGGGTCATTGACTGGATGTAGATGTTTTTTTCACTGAGCCCGGGGGCCCTGACAGCAAAAGTTTTACCTGTGGGAAGCGTGATGACCGCTGAGGAAACACATGGGCTGCCAATAGCGTATTCTGTCGTTCCCGGGCAAACGGGATAAAAACCAAGCACGCTGAAGATGTACCAGGCGCTCATCTGCCCGCAATCGTCGTTTCCGCACAAACCATCGGGCTTGTTATGATACATGGTGTTCACGATGAGGTGGATGCGTTCCTGGGTTTTCCATGGCGCCGAAGTATAGTCGTAAAGATATGCCACATGATGGCTGGGTTCATTGCCATGAACATAATTTCCGATAAGTCCGGCCCTGGTCACGTCTTCAGTCTCGTTAAAATAGCTGTCGTCAAGATACATGGTAAACAAAGAATCAAGACGGCGGATGAAGGGTTTTTCGCCTCCCGTCATGGCAATATAATTCGTCACATCATGCGGTACATAGAGTGAATAGTTCCATGAGTTGCCTTCAATAAACCCCTGTCCGATGGTACGCAGCGGATCAAAGGATGTTTTCCATGTGCCGTCCGATTTTTTGGCCCTGATAAACCCTGTGGAAGGATCAAAAAGGTTCCGGTAATTCAGCGAACGTTCTGTGAACTTCTGCAGCTGGTTTTCGGCAACCTGTTTCTCCTGGTCTGTGGGTTCCTTTGCACTGATCAGTGCCCGTGCAAATTGTGCGATGGTATAGTCGTCATAAGCGTATTCTAGGGTAATGGAGGCCGAGTTCCCATGTTTATCATCAGGAACAAAACCATATTTCATATAATCAGGGATTCCGTCGTAATATTTGTTGGTGGCGGTTGCGACACAGGAGTTAAACGCTTTGATTGCATCAAATCCGCGGATACCCTTCACATAAGCATCTGCGATGACCGGTACGCTGTGATACCCGATCATGCACCAGTTTTCGTTTCCGTGATGCGACCATACGGGAAGCATCTTTTCCGGGCTCTGTTCGAAATGTGCCAGCATGGAGTTGATCATGTCGGAGGTGCGTTTTGGATACAACAGGGTCAGGAGGGGGTGCTCGGCACGATAGGTGTCCCAGAGGGAGAATGTGGTGTAGTTGGTAAATCCTGCTGCCTGGTGTATTTCCTGGTCGATTCCACGGTACCTGCCGTCGACATCATTATATACAACAGGAGCCAGGAGGGCATGATACATGGCTGTATAGAAATTGATTTTCCGGTCGTTCGATCCCTCAATCCGGATCCTGCTGAGTTCATCTTCCCATGTATTCAGTGCCTGCAAACGGGTTTTTTCAAAATCCCAGCCGGGGATCTCTGCCGCCAGGTTTTGCATTGCACCTTCCATACTTACTGCAGACAGACCGATTTTAAGTTTGATTTTTTCACCTTTACCCGTTGAGAAGTTAAAATAAGCGCGGATTTTTTTGCCGGCCATTTCAGGGAAGTTCTCCTGCTGGTTAAACCTTCGCCAGAAGCCCCGGTAAACGGATTGTTCATCGTTACGGAACCCATAACTTTTGAAAGGCTTTGAAAAACTGAGTGCAAAATAGATGTAGCGGGTTCTCGCCCAGCCGCGGGTGATGCGGTAGCCGGTGAT
>CAIYJU010000073.1 GCA_903926565.1 uncultured Bacteroidales bacterium | reverse complement strand
GCGGCTGAATGCGTTGCCACAGTTGTCGGTGGCTTTCCAGGTGCGGGTCAGGGTGTAGGAATCATCACAGGCGCCGTCGGTTCTTGTCTGTCCCTCATAGGTGATGGTCAAAGCTGCATCGCAGTTGTCTGTGGCGGTAACATCGGTGCCGATAACAGCTGCTGATGGAACTTCATCACACTCGGCAGTTACATTGGCCGGGAAGAGAACAAAGGCAGGTACTTCTGTATCCTGAACCGTGATGGTCTGGCTTACAGGAAGGGACTCATTACCACATGCGTCTGTAGCGATCCAGGTTCTGGTTTTTGTAAACATTCCTCCACATGATCCGTTTACAGTTACATCATTAAAAGTAATAATTGGCGCAGCATCACAATTGTCACTGGCCGTTGGGGCTGTAAAAACAGGCACTGCAGGACAATCTATGGTTGAAGGTGCTCCCTGGCCAGCTAATACGGGTATGGTGTGATCACCGCCTGAATAGGTGATAGTTGGTGATGGATTAACAGTATTATTACAAGCGTCTTTTACCTGGTAGGTATACGTTACACTCCAGTTGCAATTAGTTCCAGAAGGGGTACCTGATTTGGTTACTGTGACTGCACTACAATTATCAGTAAAAAGAGCCTTGATCTGTTCAGCAGTCGGACCAACAGGAGCATCAGCAAAACACATGTCCATATTGGCTTGTCCGATTGGCAGGGTCCCCGTCAATACCGGTGCGACATTGTCAATAACATTCACCGTCTTGGTACAGGTTGAAGTACACCCATCGCTGTTAGTTACTGTCAGGGTAAGAGTAAATGGTTCATTACATTTTGCCCCGGCAGTAATCGTTTCCTCCTGAGCAGTACAACGGTTTCCAAAGTTTCCATTGCCAGTCACTGTCCAGTAATAACTACTCATACCCAGGGGAGCCGAATATGTATTACTTGAAGACGGGCAGACAGGCCCATCATTTCCGGTAATTGAACATACTGGTGTTGTTGGCTGAGCATTGATTACAACATTTGCGGACGAACCTGACGTACATCCAACCGAATTAGTCACTGTGTAGGTGTATGTCCCGGTGGAAAGGCCGGTAATTGTGGTGCTTGTTCCGGTTCCCGTCGTTGTGGCTCCGCCCGGAGTTCTTGTTAACGTCCAGGTTCCGGTTGCCGGTAAACCACTAATAACGACACTGCCGGTTGACAATGTACACGTGGGTTGGGTAATCGTACCAATGGCTGGAACCGATGGGGTTTCCGGTTGGGTGTTGATGACAACATTGGCCGAAGCACCTGAACTACATCCAACCGAATTAGTCACAGTGTAGGTGTATGTCCCGGCGGAAAGGCCGGTAATTGTGGTGCTTGTTCCGGTTCCCGTGGTTGTGGCTCCGCCCGGAGTTCTTGTTAACGACCAGGTTCCTGTTGCCGGTAAACCACTAATAACTACACTGCCGGTTGACAATGTACACGTGGGTTGGGTAATCGTACCAATGGTTGGAACTGATGGGGTTGCCGGTTGTATGTTGATGACAACATCGGTTGATGCAACTGAGTTACATCCAACTGAATTAGTCACAATGTAGGTGTATGTCCCGGTGGCAAGGCCGGTAATTGTGGTGTTTGTTCCGGTTCCCGTGGTTGTGGCTCCGCCCGGAGTTCTTGTTAACGTCCAGGTTCCGGTTGCCGGTAAACCACTAATAACGACACTGCCGGTTGACACTGTACAGGTAGGTTGGGAAACAGAACCTATGACAGGGGCAGAAGGAAGTGGCAATACTGTAACAATAACTGCATCAGTTGAAGCACATTGCCCACTCGCATTCGTAACAGTGAGTGTATACGTTGTTGTTGTGGAGGGAGAAGCTATTGGATTTGCAATATTTGTGTAATTCAATCCCGTTGCCGGGCTCCAATTGTATTGAATACCTCCGCTACCTGTTAACTGGGTATTTCCGCCCTGGCAAATACTTACATCAGATCCTGCATTTGCTAAAATAGCAGTGGGGTTCCCAATGGTGGTTGTGCCAGTTAAATTTGCAAGGCAGTTACCTGGGTCTTTAACCTGTATGGTATAATTCCCGGCAGCTAACCCTGAAAAAGTATTCAAACTCTGCCATGTAACATTATTTATGGAATAAAGGTAGCTTCCTGAGCCCCCTGAGGCATTTATGGTGATGCTTCCGTTATTTTGTCCATTACACTGTGCGTTGGTTGCCTGGATCGAATTGAGAACAACCTGCTCGTAAATATTCACATTGAGAGTGACATATACGCTGGTAGCGGCACATGGGCAACTGGTAAGAACTTTCACAATGAAAGTTTCACCATTGTCGGAAATTCCATCTGCTACAGAAGTATAAGGAATATCAATGTATGCTGATCCGGCTGGTATAGTAACGGAGGCAGGAAACGGATTCCCTCCGGTTGTCTGTATATCAACACCATTTGAAAATGTACCTGACAACAGCAACGGGACAGTTACCGAAGAAGTCAAATCAGGATTTGTACGTTCAACCCTCAATTTATTTTGACACCCTTCGAAAACATTATTTTGCCCTTCTATGAAATTTCCAAAATTGGTCAAAATAACACTTTCAGAATTAAAACTTTTTGCACCCAGAAACACTCCCGCATCCCAAAGTTGATCAGATGCATCAGCTACCGCGAGCCTTATCCGGTAAGTCGAGCAAGGTACCACTGTATAGGTCGCTGTCAGCACGACAGTTCCCCCATCATATTGCATGGTAACTGAGTTTGCAGGATTGTCAAGGTAATATTGGGAATTTTCAGCCGGAAAGTTTTGATTATTCACATTGGTACCTGCGGGATGAATGGTATTTATGGAAACAGGAATATTTCCAGGAATTGTCGCAAGATTTACTGCATTATTTGTATAAGTGCCACTTATGCCATTACCGCTTAGGAAAAATCCGAATGCATCATTAAATTCGGTTTCACAATATTCTATATACTCCTCTGAAGTAAAAACATATTTGAATTCTACCGTATTCCCGGCAGGTATGAAATCAAATTCGAGCACTGCAGCATCGTTCATACTTTTGCCCGTAATTGTAGCCAGATCAGGATCAGATGCACCAGATACCATTTGATCTGACTTATTTGTTGCACTATTAGGCCCCATCGCAGATGATGCCTTCCCTGTTGTCAGCACCAGTCCTTCATTAATGGGAAAAGTAGAATTCCCTTTGTTAAAATATGCCATCTGACGATCACCAGCAGTTGAAGGCCAGGAATTATTATTCCATGTCCAAACATTATTAACCTTTTTATAATAACCAAAACGAATATTAGTCGCAGTTAAACAACCGGTTATCAATACATTTTGCACCAATTGAGCAGGTGTATACGCATTATAAACGGTATTTTCAGCAACAGAAATTGATCCCGCAGGCGCATCAGTATTTGCCGGGTTGTTTCTAGCCAAAACAGGCAGATTCTTTCGTCCATGATTTTCACCATTATATTCATACATTTGACCCATACTGGTAAAAGAAAGCAGGACAAATAACAGAACAATGCCACTGTTAAAAAGGGTAATTTTTTTCATATTCCTGATTTTAATTTTATTGATGACCATCGTTAATTGTTGTGAGGTTATGTTGAGTGCTGATAATTATTCAGCTAAGAAGTCGTTTCAAATCATATTTATGTGATACAAATTTCATACTAGGCCCCTTCTGTTTCATACATCTTTGGTTTACTGATGTTTGCAAAATTTGCCATTTTAAAGATGAGAATATTTTTCTCAAATTTGGAAGGCACTGTATTAAAGTGAACAAATAGCAGTATCACAAATTGAGGAACAGGTGGATTGGAACAACCAACCACCATTGATTTTATTGAACACAATAATCTGGCTAATTCAACAAAATTGGACAATCCGGTAATAATTGGACGTATGTTGGCGTACCGCTTGCACGCCATAATTTGAACTTTAATTACTGATTTTGTGTTTGTTAACAATTTCTAGTGCTTTTTTTATTACGGCTTTCCGCTATTTTTAATAATGGATACACCCTATTGTGTGAAAAAATGAGACATCTTAAATTTACTGCATCATTTTTCAAATACATTCTTTAACAAGCACTGTGTTGGAAGATGAGTGATTCTTACATCTGTATGAACGGCAGGTTCATACAGATGTAAGGAATTTACCTCAGCACATCAGGTAATGTGATGTCATATTGTTATGTGATTACTTTTGAGCCGCCAAAGATATTAATTTTTTTTGGTTTGTCAAGGGTTTTCTCGTATTTTGTTATTTAATTAACACAAGATCCCTCCTCCGGACCCTTCAGGCCAACACTTACAGACCAGCCTACTGTGATCAGTTTAGCATAACAACATAAAAATCCAAAATCACATTTACCCCTGTTGTGGCGTTATTAGGCATCCGATCGTAAGGGTCCGAAATTTTCACTCAACATTAATTTATTAAAGGTGCGGTTTAACTTCACCTGGATGTTTTTTTTTCAATTTTTTATTTTCCGATTGAATCGACTCTGCAACCAAAATGGTGAAATTTATCATCATGACGGCGTGATGTGAACACGCCAAAGAAAAATCATTTCTATCTGATCCTCTGAGTTATATGCCATTTCATCACGGTAGCTTATAGCGGTTTTACAGAATTGTAATTTATTGATACCCCGTATTGTCTATCCCCTCATAAACGACTATTTTTCAGTAGCTTATTTAGGAGGGAGACAAGACCAATGACCAAAAACACCCACATCGCCAAAGTCATAAAAAATTCCACCTGTTGGATCGTCATTGCAGACATCCGGTATATGAATATTGCAACCATTTTTTCTAATTGTATAACATTAAACAAGGCAGTGGTCAGGAACTTTGGACCAGCCAAACGGATTCAGGAAACAGTCAAACATTTCTCCTCCTTTGAATTAATTAGATTATTAGCAAAATGAAAAATACAAGCAGATTGTTTTTCATTATAATTTTCATCACTGAACTGGCAATTCTGAACGTTCATTGTGCATTTGCTGTAATTGCCACCCCTGATTCCATCAGGTACACACAACCTGACGGTTCTTGTATGATGATTTTACTCCAGGGAGATGAATTCATACATTGGGCGACAACATCAGACGGCTACACGATAATGACCAACGCAAAAGGAACCTATGAATATGCTGTACAGGATAAATCGGGCAGACTTGTGTTTTCAGGAATTCAGGCCAGTGATCCGGCAAATCGCTTAAAAGCAGAGAATGACTGGCTGATTAAAACCGGGAAGGGTCAGTTTTTCAGTGAAGCACAGGTAAATGAAATGAGGAACAGGCTGATTACTGGAGGAACTCCGGATGCGCCACTGATGGGTGGGTTTCCCGCAACAGGAACACGAAAACTATTGATGATCCTCGCAAATTTCAGTAACACCAATATTATATACACTCCTGCCAACTTTAACAATTATATGAATCAGGTGGGGTACAATGGAACAGGGAGCTTCAGAGATTACTATATTGAGGTTTCCTACGGGCAGCTTGTTGTCAATACGACTACGACAATCTGGGTGAATCTGCCTGGCATCCATGACTACTACGGCCCTGAAACCAAATGGGGTGAATTTGCCTATCAGGCTGTTGTTGCTGCCGAAAACCAGGCTGGAGTAAATTTTGCAGAATATGACAACAACCTGGACGGAACAGTAGATGGTGTTGCCATTATACACCAGGGTCAGGGTCAGGAAGAAACAGGCAATAGTACAGATATATGGTCACACAGCTGGGACCTTGCATCAGCAGGATATACTTTTGCCCAACGGACATTTGATGGAGTACAGGTTAATTCCTATACTACTATGCCCGAGAAAAATGCAACCGGCATGGGAACAATAGGTGTAATGTGCCATGAATTTTGCCATAATTTAGGTGCTCCTGATTTTTATGACACTGATTACGCTACTGGCGGATTATACACAGGCACAGGAAAATGGGATCTGATGGCCGGAGGCTCCTGGAATGGAGTATCGGGAACAAAACCTGCCCATCCCAATGCATGGATAAAAGCGTTCTTTAACTGGACTGTACCAGTGACGCTAAATACCATTCAGAATATTACACTCAGAAATGCCCAGGTGTATCCCGATGTAATCAGATATAACACGCAAACCCCAAATGAATATTTTCTTTGTGAAAACCGGCAGCAATCAGGCTTTGATGTCGGAATCCCCGGCCATGGCCTGATTGTTTATCATGTGGACGGAAATTATATCTCCTCACATCTGGGCACAAACAATATCAATAATGGCTCCCACCAGGGAATGTATCCTGTTTGCGCCAATGCCACCGGAAATCCGACAGCTTCCTACGGTACAATCAACGGAACCGGGTGCCCGTTCCCGGGCACAGGAAACAAGACCTCTTTCACCGATGCAACAACACCACATGCTCATTCCTGGGCAACCAGCAACACAAATGGCCCGATAAGCAATATATTCGAATATTTACCCAACCAGGAAATATCGTTTTGTTTTATCAGCTGCAATACGCCGTCTGATCCAACCGGTTTTACAGCTACACCATTCAGTTTAAACCAGGTCAACCTTTCCTGGACTCTTACAAACAGCAACCCTGTTCTCATCGCATACAGTTCAACACCTGCTTTCGGTACACCGGCTGACGGAACAAATTATCCTGCAGGCAGTTCCATTGCAGGGGGCGGCACCATCCTGTACAATGGACCGAATACGGCTTTTCCACACACCGGCCTGAGCCCAAGCACCAACTATTATTATAAGGCGTGGTCAATATTGACAGGTCAGGCATATTCGTCCGGAGTTATCTCGAGGGCAACTACTTTTTGTGGTTCCGTTTCCACCTTCCCCTGGAATGAAGGATTTGAGAATGCAGGTGTTATTCCCGGGTGCTGGACACAGGAGCAGGTAAACAATTCAGGAATTAGCTGGACCTTTCTCACAGGGAATGCCGGAACCAATCCTGCCATGGCACATGGTGGTTACTATAACGCCTGTTTGAAGGATAAAACTACAGCAGATAATAAAACACGCTTAATTACACCGGTACTGGATCTGACACAGGCAACCAACCCGCAACTCAGTTTCTGGCATACACAGCCGGTTTGGGGTTCAGACCAGGATTATTTATCAGTTTACTATAAGACCTCCGCCGCCGGCACATGGACGTTACTGGCAACCTATAATACCAGCATCACCTCCTGGACGCTGGAAACCATCAGTCTGCCAAATGCAACCAGTACTTACTACATCTCTTTTGAAGGCAATGCAAAATTCGGTTTTGGAATATGCATTGATGATGTACAGGTTGCGAATACTTGTTTGACCTATTCTACTGTCGGCATTTCAATTACGCCATCGATGAATCCGGTATACACGGGATCAATGGTAACAAATACCGCAACCTGTATAAATGGAGGATCTTCCCCAAACTATCAGTGGAGAGTCGGTGGAGTGAATGTTGCAGGCGCAACGAATGCTTCTTTCACCAATATTCCCGCAAACAATGATGAGATCAGTTGCATTCTGGTTTCAAATGCTGCATGTGTTGTAAATAACCCTGCTGTTTCAAATGCCGTGGTTATTTTGGTTGCCAGCTATCCTACGCTTAATGTGCTTGAAAATTTAACCATTAACCAGTCAACCTGTTTTGATGCGCTACAGACTATTTCAGTAGCAGGTGATGGATCAACGTTCACCATTGAGAGCGGCGGCAGTGTTACCATGATTGCCGGTCAGCAGATCAATTACTTACCGGGAACCCATATCATGCCGGGTGCCTACCTGCATGGCTTTATAACGACCACAGGTGAATTTTGCGGAACACAGGCTCCATCTTCTCCTGGAGTTACACAAAATGATCCTCCGGATACAGATGGCGGAACGGCTTCCTCTCTTCACGTATTTCCCAATCCTACGGATGGCGTTTTTGAAGTGGAAATAAATGGTTTGAATGACGAAGAAACCAGCAGGCTGGAGATTTACAGTATGACCGGAGAAAAAGTCGCATCAACCGATCTGCATGGAACATCAAGGCAGGATATCTCCTTATCCGGGAAACCTGCCGGAATCTATCTGATAAAGGCTGTTTCCGGGAAAAAATCAGGAACAGCTAGAATCGTCAAACGATAGAAGATTAAGATTGCTTGCTGCTGCGCTTTCTTTCAATCTCGTCCAGCAGGATTTTTCGCAGACGTATCGATTTAGGTGTGACTTCAACATACTCATCCCCTTTGATATATTCCATTGCCTCTTCCAGGGAGAATTTTGTTGCAGGGTAGATCACTGCTTTGTCATCAGACCCGGAAGCGCGTACGTTTGAGAGTTTTTTTGTTTTATTCACATTGATTACGATATCATCACTGCGTGTGCTCTCACCGATTACCTGGCCATTGTAAACATCTTCAAATGGTTCGATAAAAAACTTGCCACGGTCCTGCAATTTATCAATGGCATACGTGATGGCCAGGCCAGTGTACATGGAGATAAGAGAGCCATTGTTCCGACCCGGGAGATCACCTTTCCATGGCTGGTATGATTTGAAACGGTGGGCCATAACGGCCTCACCCTCGGTGGCAGTCAACACCGGATTGCGCAGGCCGATCAAACCACGGGCCGGTATGTCAAACTCAAGGATTACCCGGTCGCGTTTATGCTCCATATGCGTCATGTCGCCTTTCCTGCGGCTGACAAGCTCGATGACTTTGCCTGCAAATGCTTCCGGTACCTGGACTTTCAACAATTCCACCGGCTCGCACCGCTGACCGTCGACCTCTTTGGTCAAAATTTGTGGCTGACCCAACTGAAACTCATACCCTTCACGGCGCATGGTCTCGACAAGGATTGCCAGATGGAGGATTCCACGGCCATATACCTGGAACCGATCAGGTGAGTCCATCTCTTCAACACGCAACGCAAGATTTTTTTCCGTCTCCTTGAAAAGCCGTTCCCGGATATGCCGGGAGGTAACGAAAGTACCTTCCTTACCTGCAAACGGGGAGTTATTTATGGTAAAAAGCATGCTCATGGTGGGTTCATCCACACTGATGGGTGACATCCCTTCAGGATTTTCAAAATCGGCAATTGTATCACCGATGTCAAAATTTTCCGGCCCCAGGATAGCGCATATTTCTCCGGCAAACACCTCTGTTTTAACCTTTTCTTTGCTCAATCCTTCAAAAAGATACAACTCCTTGACAACTGATTTAATAACGGTCCTGTCATTTTTAACCAGGCAAATCGGCATCCCGGCTTTTACAGAGCCCCGGGAAATGCGTCCAACGGCGATTCTTCCGACATAGGAAGAATAATCAAGGGAGCTGATCTGCATCTGCAGGGATCCCGGTAATTGCTGCGGAGCGGGAATATGTTCAACAATCTGATCAAGCAAGTAACTGACATCCGTGGTTTCATTGCGCCAGTCATCCGACATCCAGCCATGCTTTGACGAACCATATACTGTTGGGAAATTCAATTGATCTTCACTGGCATCAAGACTGAACATCAGGTCAAACATCGCCTCATGCACTTCATCGGGAGAGCAGTTCGGTTTATCCACTTTATTGATCACGACGATGGGTTTCTTCCCCAGTTCAAGCGCCTTTTGAAGAACAAAACGTGTCTGGGGCATAGGGCCTTCAAATGCATCCACGAGGATCAAAACTCCGTCGGCCATGTTAAGCACACGTTCAACCTCACCGCCAAAATCACTATGGCCAGGGGTATCAATGATGTTGATTTTTATTCCTTTGTATCGTACTGAAACATTTTTTGACAAAATAGTGATTCCACGCTCGCGTTCCAGGTCGTTTGAATCAAGGATGAGTTCACCCATCTCCTGATTGTCACGAAACAGTCGTACCTGGTGAAGAATACGGTCAACCAGGGTTGTCTTGCCGTGGTCAACGTGGGCAATAATTGCGATATTTCTGATATCCTGCATGTTAAAAAAATAAATTAGCTGTTAGAAACGGGTTGCAAAGGTACGTTAAATTTCAACACGCAGAACATTGTTCGTAGAGACGAGGCATGCCTCGTCTCTACGAATGTATGGTGTATCTTTACACGATGAAAATAAACATTATTGGCGCAGGTGTTGCAGGGTTATCAGCCGGATGTTACCTGCAGATGAACGGGTTCGAAACGACTATTTTCGAACGCCATTCCACCTTTGGTGGCCTTTGCACAAGTTGGCGCAGGTCAGGATACACCTTTGAAAGTGGTTTTCAGTGGTTGCTTGGCTCAGGCGACAGTAATCCGTTTTATCAACTCTGGTCAGAATTGATCAATATGGACGCCATCCGCTTTGTCCATCATGAAGAACGAATGGAGATTGAGGTAAAGGATAACGCAGACATCCATGGTAACAAGAAATTCCACCTGTACACCAACCTCAGCCGGCTTGAAGAATACCTCCATGGTATCGCCCCTGAGGATGGAAAGCCGATCAGGAAGTTCATTCACACCATGCGCAGGATGCAATCGTATGAAATTCCGCCCATGATCAGGGCCGTTCCGGAATTGCTGCCCTGGCATCAGAAAATAAGATTTATCAAACACCTTCCCCTGCTCGTCTTCCTTAAACGGCAAAAAAATGAAACAAACTTCACCTTAGCGGAAAAATTCAAAAATCCTTTCCTGAAAGAAGCGTTCAGGCTGCTTTTCGATGGCGAAGAGTTACCGATGCTGATCCTTACCTTGCCCCTGGCATTCAGCGACCTGCACGGAACAGGTTATCCGGTTGGCGGATCAGTTGGTTTTGTCGGGCACATTGAACGAAAATATATTGAGTTGGGTGGTAAAATCAGGTACAATTGTGACGTCGAAAAGATCATCGTTGAGCAGAATGTTGCAAAGGGAATTCTCCTGAAAACCGGGGAGTCGGTGCCATCCGACATCACCGTTTCCGCTGCAGACTGGAATTTTACTGTATTCAGGGCCCTGGAAGGAAAATATGTAAATAACACGATTATCCAATTACATAACCAGGAAAAGCTGAAAGTCTATTTTTCAGTGTTTATGGTATCCTTGGGTGTATCCACAACCCTGCCTGATCTTCCTCATTTTTTGCGATTTCCCTTAGCATCCCCGCTGGTATCGCCGGATGGAACGCAATATGAACGCATGGAAATTCATGTCAACAATTATGACCCGACAAATTCACCCCCGGGAAAAACAGTGATCTCAATCAGTTTTTATACCCGTAATGCTGAATACTGGATTGATTTAAGGGAAAAGAATGCAGCAGATTACCTGGCTAAAAAGCAACATTTTTCCCAATTGATTATTAAGCAGGCTGTTGCCAGAATTGCCGATCTGAAGAAAAACATTGAGGTAATTGACATTGCTACTCCCGCCACTTTTCAGCGATACACCAATAACTGGAAAGGGAGCGTGCAGGGCTGGTTGCCGGGGAAAAATATCATTGCCCGATCGCCAGTAAAATCAGAGCTGCCCGGATTAAAAGAGTTTTTTTTCACCGGGCATTGGACGATCCCCGGGGGTGGATTACCCGTGGCAATAAAATCGGCCCGGGATGTCACTCAGCTGATTTGCCACCGAAACAAAAAAAAGTTCAAAATACCGGCAAACCCTATACAGTAAGGCCACGGATCTGTTCCTCCAGCACTTTGATCCGGGATTCAGCGTCCTCTTTCTTCTTGCGCTCAGAATTAACCACTGCAGGAGGTGCATTGCTAACAAAGCTATCATTGCTTAGTTTTTGCAGGACCTTCCCTAGAAATCCGGTTGTGTAGGCCAACTCTTCTTCCAGCTTTTTCAGCTCTTCAACAAGATCAATCTTGCCGGTTAACGGAATGAAAAATTCAGTGGAACCAACCACAAATGAAATACAACCTTCAACCTTTTCATTCACATAACCAAGCTCGCTGACGTTGCACAATTTCCCAATGATGGGGTCGAAGGTGGTATCAGGCACTTCATTGTTGTTTTTACGAATATAGACCCTGATTGACTCCTTCTGAGGGATGTTTTTCTCCTTTCTGGCATTCCGGGCAGCCATGATAACCTCCTCTGCATAAGCAAACTTTTCAACCAGGCCCTGATCATAACTTTCAGGAACAGGCTGACTTGTGAGCATGATTGATTCGCCGTTCTTCCTTTCCTCCAGGATATGCCAGATTTCTTCGGTAATAAATGGCATAAACGGATGTAATACTTTCAGTAACTTTTCAAAGAAACCTGTAACTGCGATGTAGGTCGGCCGATCGATTGGCTGCTGAAACGCCGGCTTGATCATCTCCAGGAACCAGGAGCAGAAATCATCCCACACCAGTTTATAGGAAGTCATCAGGGCTTCCGACAGCCGGTAGTCATCATACAAAGTGTTGATATTCAACAAGGATGCATTGAATGCCGAATTAAACCAATCAACTGAGACTTTGTTGATTTCAGGTTGAACCAGGCCATCATCTACCGGCCAGCCTTTCACGAGCCGCATGGCATTCCATAATTTATTGCAGAAATTGCGCCCCTGTTCAATGAGCGCATCATCATACAGCAGATCGTTTCCAGCAGGTGAGCATAGAAGCATGCCCACACGCACTGCATCAGCTCCGTTTTGCCTGATTAAATCAAGTGGCTCCGGAGAATTACCCAGTGATTTCGACATTTTCCGGCCCTGTTTGTCGCGGACGATTCCCGTGAAATAGACATTTTTAAAAGGAATTTCCTTCCGGTATTCCCAGCCGGCCATGATCATCCGGGCTACCCAGAAAAAGATGATCTCAGGAGCAGTGATCAGGTCATTTGTCGGATAGTAGTATTTAATATCAGGGTTGTCGGGGTTGCGTATTCCATCAAATACCGAGATGGGCCACAACCAGCTTGAAAACCAGGTATCAAGAACATCTTCATCCTGTTTAAGATCATCAATGGTTATTGTTGATTGCAGATTTCCGATCTTCGATTGCGCAATGAGCAGTGCCTCTTCTTTTGATCTGGCGACAATATAATCACCGTTCGGAAGATAATAGGCCGGAATACGCTGTCCCCACCAGAGCTGGCGGGAGATACACCAGTCGGTCACATTGGCCATCCAGTGGCGGTACATGTTTTTGTATTTGGCCGGATGGAAACTGATGGTATCGTCTTCAACCATGTCAAGCGCAGGCCTGGCCAGGTCTTTCATTTTCATGAACCATTGCACCGATATCCGGGGTTCGATTACCTCGTCTGTGCGTTCAGAATACCCGACTTTATTCGTGTATTCAACAACTTTCACCAGGTGGTCATTATTTTTAAGCTCCTCTGTGATTTTCCTCCTGACTACAAACCTGTCCTCACCAATAAACAGCCTGGCAGCTTCACTCATGGTGCCATTGGGGTTGAATGTGTCGATGACCTCGAGTTTGTATTTTAATCCAAGGTTGTAATCATTGATATCGTGAGCGGGTGTCACCTTCAGCGCGCCTGTGCCAAACTCCATGTCGACGTATTCATCAAATATCACCGGAACAGACCGGTTGATCAGGGGCACCAGGATCCTTTTTCCACTGAGGTGCCTGTATCGTTCATCATTAGGATTGACACAGATTGCAGTATCCCCAAGGATTGTTTCGGGGCGGGTTGTGGCAATGGTGACCCACTCATCCTGCGTTCCTTCCACCCGATAACGGACATAATACAATTTCGAGTTGACCTCCTTGTAATTCACCTCTTCATCAGACACAGCAGTGAGGGCTTTAGGGTCCCAGTTTACCATCCTGATTCCGCGGTAAATAAGGCCTTTGTTATAAAGGTCGATAAACACATCAATTACAGAATCATATAATGCCTCATCCATGGTAAAACAGGTACGATCCCAATCGCAGGATGCGCCAAGCTTTTTAAGCTGGTCAAGGATGATCCCCCCGTGCTTTGTTTTCCATTCCCAGGCATGTTCCAGAAATTGTTCACGGGTCAGACTTGCCTTATCGATCCCCTGTTCTTTAAGTTTCGCTACAACCTTGGCCTCTGTTGCAATAGAAGCGTGATCGGTCCCCGGCACCCAGCAGGCATTCTTGCCTAACATCCTAGCACGGCGGACCAATATATCCTGAATGGTATTGTTAAGCATATGCCCCATGTGCAGCACACCGGTGACATTCGGAGGTGGGATCACGATACAGTAAGATTCCCGTTCATCGGGAACAGAGTGGAAGTAACCTTGGTTCATCCAGAATTCATACCATTTATCTTCAACCCCGGAAGAATCGTATTTTGAAGCAATTTCAATCATTCTGCAGCTTTTTTATGAAGCGGCAAAATTAGTAAAAATAAGGGAAGGTTAAAATAACTTGCTGCGTTTGACAAGGTACGGGAGCAGTACCTGCTCAAATCCAGCATTGATATCGGCCTCAAGGAGATCAATGTGATATTGTCCGCAGCGGAGTTTCAGTTCATTCCGGAATTTCGCAAGTGATTCAACATATTTCTCCCGGAGTTTCGACGGATGCACCCGCAATTGCTCGCCTGTTTCGATGTCTATAAATTTGTAGGGCCGATCATCAAATTCAAAATCAATCTCCTTGCTTTTATCAACCACATGGAAAAGAATCACTTCGTGCTTGTTGTGTTTCAGATGCTGCAATGCTGAAAAAAGTGCTTCGGGTTGTGCAGATTTATCAAACATATCGCTGAAAACAATTACCAGGGAACGTTTATGAATTCTTTCAGCAAGTTCGTGAATTGCCCGGGCAACATGAGTCCCCTTCAATTGTTCGGGAGGCCTGGGAATCAGCAGCTTTTCCAGTTCAGCATAAAGATAACGGTGGTGAACCGGGTTTGATTTTGTCTGGGTATGTAATTCCACCTCATCAGAAAAGATACTGATACCTGCAGCATCCCGTTGTTTCCGGAAAAGATAGATGAGGGCTGCCGCTACATAAACGGAGAAGGTTATTTTATTGGGATGATCGATATCCGGTTTATCCAGAACCGGATAATACATTGATGAGGAGTTGTCGATAAAGACCTGACATCGCAGATTGGTCTCCTCCTCATACCTTTTTGTATAAAGGCGATCTGTACGACCAAAAAGTTTCCAGTCTATCGAACGGATTGACTCCCCGGCATTGTATAGCCTGTGCTCAGCAAACTCGACGCTAAAGCCATGGAAAGGGCTCTTATGCAAGCCTGTGATAAACCCCTCAACAACCTGCCTGGCAAGAAATTCAAGGGAGGAAAATTGCTCCAGACGGTTCTGTTCAATAGTTTTGGACACAGGAAGGATGGTGAAATGGTCAATTGATCAATTGGGGAAAAGGCAAAGCATCAGATATACTTCTCAATCAATGCCTTATATGATGCCTTTGGAACCGCACCAACCTGTTTGTCAACCACCTGGCCACCTTTGATGAACAACACTGTCGGGATATTCCTGACCTTGTAAAGTGCCGTGGTGGCAGGGTTGTCATCAACATTCAGCTCGCCGGCAACAATTCTGCCTTCATATTCAGCAGCCAGTTCGTGGATTATCGGTGACACCATCCGGCAAGGGCCACACCATTCGGCCGAGAGGTCAACCACAGCAAGCTTATCGCTCTTTACTACCTTTTCTTCGAAATTTGAATCCGTTAATGTCTCGAACATATTTATATACTTTAATGATGATTAAAATTCAGTTTGCAAAATTACGAAAATCATTTGTGAAACTTCAGCAAATTAGACTTCACCAAAAACCCGGACATGTATTTCCGGCAACTCGGCAAGCGCATCAATGATTTCCTTGGGATTAACCCTGTATTTCCTGGATGGCAGATCAACGGTGATATTCTCATCCGGATCATGAATCCGTATCCTCATCCGGCACTTTCCCTTACAGACATTAGCCGCCTCATGTAACTTATGGATGGTATCCACAGTAAGTTCGTCAAGTATTATTGTTAAAGTGAGCACCTTGGCAAATTTCTCCATGACCTCCGACAAGAGAATGACCTGGTTTACGCGTATGGACATCTGATCAGGGCTGTCGAATCTTGATTCAATGCGGGCCTTTAGAAACACATATTGGCCCTCCTCAAGCATGTGTTTCCATTTGAGATACTCTTCAGAAAACATGGTAAGGGAGATAAAGTTATAATAGTCCTCCACCACAAAGGAACCATAAGGTTTTCCGGTTTTTCCAATCTTATGATTTGCCTCTATTACGATTCCTGCAAAGGTGACATCCTTTCCTTTAAGGGGTTTTAAATCCTGCTTCAGGTCTTCGATCGTCTTATTGCAAAACTGCTCAAGTTCAAAGCGGTAGCCATCGAGCGGGTGACCACTCATATAAAAACCCGTTACATCTTTCTCGAACTTCAGTTGTTCCAGTTTTGACCAGGGCCGACACTCCGGCAGAGTAATTTCCTTAAAATGAACCTCTTCAGCCTCACCAAACAATGATTGCTGGATCGAATCCTTACGTGCCTGGTAATCAGCAGCGTGCCGTATGATTTTTTCAAGAAAAATAAGATCATCACTGTTTTCCTGAAAAAAATACTGTGCACGGTGGGTGTTCTCAAAACAATCAAAAGCGCCCGCCTTTGCAAGTGATTCCATGCATCTTTTGTTGACCATGTGTGAATTTATCCGTCGTGTCATGTCAAAAATACTGGTGTATGGACCATTCGCATTTCGCTCATCAACAATGGCCCTAACAGCTGCCTCACCAACATTTTTGATCCCCGCCATGCCAAACCTGATTTCTCCCTTCCTGTTTGCAACAAAAGCAGTAGAACTTTCATTGACATCAGGGCCCAGCACCGGAATATGCAACCTTTTACACTCATCAAGAAACAGGGTGATTTCTTTCAGTTCAGTAAGATTTCTGCTAAGAACAGCAGCCATAAACTCAGCCGGGTAATGCGCCTTAAGCCAGGCTTCACGATAGGCCAGGTATGCATAGCAGGCGGAATGTGATTTATTGAATGCATAATTTGCGAATGCTTCCCAGTCCTTCCATATCTTGGTAACAACCCCAAGGTCATGTCCGTTTTGCTTGCATCCTTCGAAAAATTTCGGTCGGAGATCATCCATCATGGACTCGATCTTCTTGCCCATGGCTTTGCGGAGGGAGTCTGCCTGGCCTTTCGTAAATCCTGCCAGTTCCTGTGACAAAAGCATGACCTGTTCCTGGTAAACGGTAACGCCGTAAGTGTCTTTCAGGTATTTGTCCATCACCGGGATGTCGTAGGCAATTTTCTCCCTTCCATGCTTTCGTGCAATAAAGCTTGGAATATAGTCCATCGGGCCCGGCCGGTAAAGGGCATTCATGGCGATCAGATCCTCTATCTTATTAGGTTTCAGGTCCCTGAGGTATTTTTTCATGCCATCCGACTCAAACTGGAAAATACCGGTTGTTTTTCCAAGGCTGAACAGCTCATAAGTAGCAGGATCATCAAACCCTAAATTTTCCGGATCAACCTCCACTCCCCTTGAATCACGGATATTTTGCACAGCATCTTTGATAATCGACAGGGTTTTCAATCCAAGAAAATCCATCTTAAGCATGCCGACTTTTTCAATATATTCACCATCATACTGGGTGACAAGCAAATCGGACTCTTTGGAAGTGGTAACCGGGATATATTCCATCAGATCGTCGCGGCTGATAATGATTCCACAGGCGTGTATTCCTGTCTGGCGTATTGAACCTTCAAGGTTTTCAGCAAAACGCAGTGCTTCTGAAATTTGTTTATTGGATGACGACCTTGCTGCTTTGAGCTCAGGCACTTCCTCGTAAGCCGATTTCAGTGTAGTGCCCGGTTTTCCCGGGATCATTTTTGTAAGGCGGCTAACTTCATCCAGTGGCAACCGCTGAACCCGGCCGACATCGCGTATGGCGCCTTTTGCAGCCATCGTTCCAAACGTAATTACCTGGGCGACCTTATCGTGTCCGTATTTTTTTACAACCCATTTGAGAACACGGTCTCGGCCATCCTCATCGAAATCGATGTCAATATCAGGCATGGAAACCCGGTCGGGATTGAGAAAACGTTCAAAAAGCAGATCAAACCGCATTGGTTCCACGTCCGTTATCCTGATGCAATAAGCCACTACAGACCCCGCAGCGGACCCGCGGCCCGGGCCAACTGATACTCCCATGTCGCGGGCGGCGTTTAAAAAATCCTGAACAATGAGAAAGTACCCGGGATACCCCATCTTCTTGATGGTAGCCAATTCAAACTCAATTCTTTCCGAAATTACAGGTGTGATTTCCGGATATCGCTTTTCTGCACCATTGTAAGTGAGATGACGCAGGTAATCATCGGGATCTGAAAACCCCTCCGGGAGGGGAAAATCGGGCATGATGGGATCTCTTCTGAGACTGAAGGACTCAATTTTGTCAAGCACCTCAATCGTGTTCTCCAACGCTTCAGGAATGTCAGCAAAGAGCTTATTCATCTCCTCTTTTGACTTGAACCACTCCTGTCCCGTGTAGCGCATCCGGCCAGGGTCATCCATGAATTTGCCGGTGTTGACACAGAGAAGCCTGTCATGGGCATCCGCGTCAGCCTCATTCAGAAAATGAACGTCATTGGTCGCCAGCAGCTTTATATTATGCTTGTGTGCAAGCCTGACAAGTTCCTCACCCACCAGCATTTGGCGTTTATAAACATCGCCATCCCTTGTTGGATCTGTAGCCGGATGGCGCATCAGTTCAAGGTAAAAATCTTCGCCAAACAGATCCCTATACTCCAGAAGCACCTGTTCAGCTTTTGCTGTATTCCCTGCATGAATTGCCCGGGGAATCTCACCTGCCAGACAGGCAGAGGAGGCAATCAACCCCTCATGATACTGCTTTAATAACTCCTTATCAATCCGTGGCTTATAATAATGACCCTGGGTCCAGGAAAATGAGATAAGCTTGAGCAGATTTTTATATCCGGTGGCATTTTTTGCCAATAAAATAAGGTGATCGCCCTTGCGGTCGATTAACTCGCTTTTTTCAAAACGGCTTCGCCTGGAGACATATGTTTCGCATCCGAAAATTGGCTTAAAATCTTTCTGCTTCAATGCAGCTTCAGCAAATTCCATCATGCCGAACAGGTTCCCATGGTCTGTCACGGCAACGCCTTTCATGCCCAGTGAGACAGCTTTTCCAACCGTCTCTTTGATCCGGCAGGCCCCATCAAGAATAGAATATTGTGTATGTAAATGTAAATGAATGAAATCAACCATGAGTAAAAAAAAAATATGCGATGTGAAACGGGATTGTAAAATTATTTTAAAATCACGACCGAAATAAGGTTGTTGATAAATTACTTTTTGCCGTACCTTTGTTAAAAATTAAACAGCCATGATCAGTTCTAGTCATTTTCATCCGATGCTGGTGCATTTCCCAATTGCAATCATCACCGTTGGTTTTCTGTTCGATTTATTGACTTTGGCATTTAAAAAGGAAACGTGGTTGGTAAAAGCAAGTTACTGGCTTGAAATTATCGGGATGGCAGGTGCTGTATTCGCATATGGCTCAGGTTATTTTTTCACAAGTCCGATGGAAGGGGAAGCTGGCATCCTGCGTGAGAAACACGAACTTTTTGCGACGGCTACCCTGATATCAATCGTCATTGCCACGCTTTTCAGAATCGTTGTTACCTACCTGAAAAAAGAGACCACCAACCTTAGATACGTATCACTCTTGTTATTTTTTATTTCGGTTGTGCTTGTTTCCATCACCGGCTATCTTGGTGGCACCCTTGTGATTGATTACATGATTGGTTTATAAACCGTCAGATCTAAAATCAATTTTCACATTTCAGTAGATACTATTATTCACCAATAAAATTACAACCATGAAAAAAATGATGCTGATCTGTCTGGCTCTTGTATTCAGTGCCGGACAACTGCTGGTCGCCAGAGGAACGGATAAAACAATCGAAAACCTGAAAGCCGCGTTCAAGGGAGAGAGTACGGCAAGTGCCAAATATGCTGCCTTTGCCGCTCAGGCTAAAAAGGAAGGGCTCTCAGCCATTGGAACAATGTTTGAAGCAACCTCAAAGGCGGAGCAAATTCATGCGGCCAATCATCAGACCGTCCTGGGAAAAATGGGACAAAAAACCGACCCTGTTAAACCGGAATTTGCAGTGAAGACCACCAAAGAAAACCTCCAGGATGCCATTTCCGGGGAAACATATGAAATGACCACAATGTACCCCGGTTTCATTGCCACGGCGAAAGACGAGGATGTTGCAGCCGCCTCAAAATCGTTTCGCTGGGCCATGGATACGGAAAAGAAACATCAACTGATGTATCAGAATGCCCTCAATGGATTAAATGCCCAAAAAAACACCTTTCCCAAGGTTTATTGGGTATGCCCGAAATGCGGAAACACCTATGATGTTGCAAAACCGGAAGCTTCCTGTGCCTTCTGCAGTACAAAGAGTCAGACGTTTATCAGGTTTGGCAAGTAAACAGGCAGACAGGCTGACAATTTGGATGATTAAAAATCATTGTTGAGTATGATGAGCGTGAGTTTTATCATGTTTTGATATTTTAATAGGTTATTTCAAAAAAAATGTCGAATTTTGCACCCCTTTATTAACATAATCAATATTTCATTAAATCAATCATTTAACAAATGCCAACCAAAATCAGATTACAGAGAAGAGGTAAAAAGGGACAAGCTTTTTACCACATTGTTATTGCGGATGGTCGTGCACCACGTGACGGAAAGTTCATAGAACGAATTGGCATCTATAACCCTGTTGCAAAACCCGCTGAAATTGAACTCGAATTCGACAAGGCCCTCGACTGGCTGAAGAAGGGAGCTCAACCTACAGATACCGTGAAAGCCATCCTGGCTTACAAAGGGGTAATGTATAAAAATCACCTGCTGAAAGGCGTTGCTAAAGGAGCCATGACAATGGACCAGGCAGATGCCAAATTCCAGACATGGCTTGACGAAAAGCATCTTAAGATCTCCAGTAAGAAAAATGAGCAGGAGTTAACTCTTAAAGAAGCCCGCAAGAAGAAGCTTGAAAACGAGGTCAAGATCAACGAAGCCAAGGCTGATGCCATTGCTAAAAAATTGAACAAGGTACGTCTGGATGAAGCCGCACAGGCTGCCGAAGCCAGGGAATCTGCCGCTGCCGCACTTGCTGCCAAGGTTGCTGAAATGGCCGAAGCCGCAGAGGCAGCGAAGGCCAGTGAAGTTGCTGAAGTTACCGAAATCGCTGAAGTCACCGAAGTCGCTGAAATCGCTGAAGTCGCTGAAGTTGCTGAAGCACCAGTTGCTGAGGCTCCCGAAGTAATTGCTGATGAGGTTGCATCTGAAGCCACTGAAGAAACACCTGAAACCACCCCTGAAGCATAAGCACCAGGTAAGGAACAACAATAAATCTGCCTCCTTATGAATAAGGATGACTTTTATTACCTCGGTAGAGTTCTTAAAACTCATGGAAATAAAGGTCAGGTAATGGTTCATCTCGATGTGGATGATCCTGAAGTATATCACAATCTGGAATCCGTTTACCTCGACTTGCGTGGTGAACGGATTCCTTTTTTTATTGCCGGAATTGAACTGAAACACAACAGGAAAGCGGTGGTGAAATTTCAGGATTTTGACACCATTGAGGATGCAGAAAGCCTTCAGGGCCTTGAGATATATCTTCCGGTTGCTTCGCTCCCCGTTCTGAAAGGTAATCAATTCTATTATCATGAAATTAAAGGATACCAGGTTGTCGATCTGAACCATGGCCCGATCGGAGTCATCCATGATATCCTTGAACTGCCTCATCAATCACTTTTCCAGATTCAATTTGGGGAAAAAGAGATCCTGATCCCCATTGTCGATGAGATCATTCATAAAGTTGACAGAAGAAAAAAACTTTTAATGATCGAAGCGCCGGCAGGGTTAATTGAAATTTATCTCTGATCAGCCGCATGTCTTTTCGTTTCCGCCAGTTTACGATTGAGGATGAGCAAAGCACGCTCAGAGTTGGAACAGATTCCATGCTGTTGGGATCGTGGGCAAATCCCGGAAATGCAAAGAGAATTCTTGACATTGGAACAGGTTGCGGAGTACTTGCACTCATGATGGCTCAGAAATCTGATGCAGAAATTGAAGCCATTGATATTGATCAGGCCTCCCAGATGGAAGCACTCCTGAATTTCTCAAACAGTCCGTGGTCTGCAAGACTCAAAGCCATTCATGAATCGGTTCAGGCATTTGCAGAAAGGGCTACTGCAGGATTTGATTTCATCATTACCAATCCCCCCTATTTTTCAAACTCCCTCAAATCACAATCTTTAAGAATGAACCGGGCCCGTCATGATGACAGCCTCTCTTTCACTGAATTGGCAGGTATCTCAAGCCGCCTTTTAACAACTGACGGAATTCTATCACTTATTCTCCCAACAATACTGGCCGAGAGGTTACAATTAACCTGTAAAGCTCATGGGTTATTTCTGTCACGCTCCCTGAAAGTTTCTGCCCACCCGGCAACTTCTCCCAAAAGGACACTCATGGAATTCACAAAAAACAAAATTAATCATCCGGCAACATCTGATCTGACAATCCGGGATTCAGCAGGCAAATTCATGTCTGAATATTTGGCCCTGACTGGTTGCTTTCACAACTTTTAAGCTCTGTTTTTGGAAACATGGAAAGGTTCTGACACAAAGAACCACCAAATGCCTGCCAGGGTTAATGCGTTTGACTTATTATTTTTTCGTGTAACTTCGTAACTTCTTCCTGTAACTTCGTGAAATCATCATGATCAGTCTAATTCAACATTAAGCTCATGTATAAGCTGGAGCAAAGCAGAAAAAAAGTCGGTTATCTTGTGTCCATAATTCTGACAGGGTTTATAATGCTGAACCAGGCATTATGCCAGCCTGCCCCGTTGAAAATCGGAAT
Organism: uncultured Bacteroidales bacterium; assembly: GCA_903926565.1. Classification (GTDB taxonomy): domain Bacteria; phylum Bacteroidota; class Bacteroidia; order Bacteroidales; family FEN-979; genus CAIVAT01. Next base: position 30,928 of record CAIYJU010000073.1, on the reverse strand, counting down.
TTCAAAGGCCTCTCCAAATTATGTGAATTGGTTGAAACGTTCCGATCCGGGTATTCAAACGGTTGATTTATACCTGATGCCAATTGCAACAGCAGTTCAGGAACTTAGCCTTTGCAACGGACTCCTGCTTACCGGCGGTGAAGATGTTTGGCCGGGATGGTATGGCCGGGAGTCTGACACGTTGAGATGTACGGAGATGAACACTCACCGCGACAGTCTCGATATGGCTCTGATTGCCAAGGCGCTGGGATTAAAAATGCCGGTTGTCGGTGTGTGCCGTGGCCATCAGATTTTAAATGTATTTCTGGGGGGTACACTGATCATCGACATCCCTGGAGATTTTGGCAAACAAATTGTCCACCAATGTGACGACTACCTGAAATGTTTTCATGAAGTTGAAATAAAAAAATCGTCGCTACTTCAAAATATCAGCCTTTGCAGATCAGCCCGGGTGACATCGAACCACCACCAGGCTGTTCACCAATTGTCGCCAATGCTTATCGCCAATGCCTCATCAGAGGACAACCTCATTGAGGGTATTGAATGGCAAAACCCAAAAGACAAGTCATTTTTATTGGGAGTTCAATGGCATCCGGAACGGATGGATCAGGCGAACCCGCTTTCATCCAGGATTGCCGGGGAGTTCCTTCTCCAGGCAGCAACCTACTCAATTAATCAACATAAACCAAAAATCAAATGAGGATACATGATCTTTACCTCCATGGCATCACCGTTTTCATGGGCTTTTTTGCCATGCTCAACCCTGTCGGGAACATTCCTGTTTTTCTCAGCATGGTTCAGGAGTTTGATAAGAAGACGCAGAACAAAGTTGCACTGCGGGCAACGGTCACAGCGTTTTCAATCATTGCTATTTTCTGCATTTTTGGCCACATAATCTTTCGTGTTTTTGGGATTACAGTGCCTGCTTTTCAGATTGCCGGAGGGATTATCGTGTTTATCATCGGTTTCCAGATGCTTAATGCAAAAGAAAATCCAATTCATGCCCAATCATTGGATGAGAAGGAGCAAATGATGAAAATTGCCCACGACATGGCAATTACCCCCCTTGGAATCCCTTTGCTGGCAGGACCTGGCACCATATCCACTGCCATGAACTTTGTGGGAGTAGAAAAATCTGTTACAAATGTTGTACTGGTGATTGTCATTTTCGGAATAATGTGCCTGATTACCTATCTGTTATTTATCTCTTCAAGAGTAATTGCCAACAGAATCAACCCAAGCATGCTTAAAGTTGTGTCACGGATCATGGGTTTGATTCTGGCTGTCATCGCAGTACAGATGATAATAAATGGAATTGAAGGAACTGTCGATATTTTTAACCAGCCTCACTGATGACCCGAATTTTCTTACTGATGATTTTTGTTGGTCTGCTGACTTCCTGTTCGCATACCAAAACTGAATACTGGCCAAACGGGAATAAAAAATCGGAAATCGGTCTCACAGGGGAAAAATATGAAGGGCCTGCCAAATATTGGCATGAAAATGGCAATATACAAACCTCTTGTACCTATAAAAACGGCTTGATTGAGGGTAAATTGCAAAGCTACTATCCGACCGGGGCTGTTCAGGCTGAACAACATTTCACCCTTGGAGTGCTTAACGGCTCTGCAAAATCGTGGGATGTTTCACGCAACCTTATATCAGAGGCCAATTATCGTAACGGTATATTACATGGCCGGTTCGTTGAATACTACCCTGGTAAAACATTGAGACTTGAAGGGAATTATGTAAATGGCGACCATGACGGGCTTTGGATCTATTATGATCCCTCCGGATTGATCGTTGGCGAAGCGAACTTTACACTTGGCACCGGAATTCAAAAAGCATATTTTAGCAATGGCATTACTAAACAGTTAACACATTATTTCAAAAACGAGAAAGATGGTGAAGAAATTTTCTATAAACCAGATGGTAAAATTGATATCATTAACTACTTTGAACATGGGAAGCTGGTTCGTAAAGTTAAAAATTGATTCCTGAAAATAATTATGTGTTTTTGTTTGGTCAGTCGGACAGAACTCTGTAATTTTGCACTTGTTATTTCATTCACAACATTAGCGTTTTAAACATCAATTCTAACTTGTCCTTAATCATTAAAACAGAATTAAAATGAACTTAGAGAAAATCATGAACGACCTGGAGAAAAAACATCCGGGCGAAAATGAGTACCTTCAGGCTGTCAGAGAAGTACTGGAATCTATCGAAGAGGTATATAATGAGAACCCTCATTTTGAATCGGCAAATATCATCGACCGACTCGTTGAGCCAGATCGCATTTTAACTTTCAAAGTTTGCTGGGTTGACGATAGTGGCAAAGTCCAGGTAAACCTGGGTTACAGAGTTCAGTTTAACAACGCCATCGGACCTTACAAAGGTGGCCTGCGCTTCCACCCAAGCGTAAATCTTAGTATTTTGAAATTCCTGGGCTTTGAGCAAATTTTCAAGAACAGCCTTACGACCCTTCCGATGGGAGGTGCCAAGGGAGGTTCAGATTTCGACCCCAAAGGCAAGTCCAATGCGGAAATCATGCGTTTCTGCCAGTCATTTATGCTTGAACTGTGGAAACTTATCGGCCCGGAGACAGACGTTCCTGCAGGTGATATTGGTGTAGGCGGACGCGAAATTGGTTTTCTGTATGGAATGTACAGGAAACTTGCCCGTGAAAACTCCGGCGTTTTAACCGGCAAAGGGTTAAATTGGGGAGGCAGCCTGATCCGCCCCGAGGCTACTGGTTTTGGCGCCGTTTACTTCGCCAAAGAGATGCTTGCAACCAAGGGTGAAACCTTCAAAGGAAAAGTTGTGGCCATTTCAGGATTTGGTAATGTTGCCTGGGGTGCTGCCATCAAAGCCAGCGAACTGGGTGCCAAAGTTGTAACAATATCAGGACCTGATGGATATATTTACGACCCGGATGGAATCTCAGGCGAGAAGATTGAGTTCTTACTTGAATTAAGGGCTTCCAACCAGGATATCGTGAAACCGTATTCTTATGAATTCCCGAATGCACAATTCCACCAGGGAAAACGCCCATGGGAAGTGAAATGCGATATCGCATTGCCATGCGCTACACAAAATGAACTTGGCAAGGAAGATGCCGAGAACCTGATTAAAAACGGGGTGATTTGCGTTGCTGAAGGAGCAAATATGCCAAGTACACCGGAAGCTATTGAACAATTCCTCGAAAATAAAATTCTTTTTGCCCCCGGAAAAGCTGTTAATGCTGGTGGTGTGGCAACATCAGGACTTGAAATGTCACAGAATGCCATGAAACTGAGCTGGCCAAGTAAAGAGGTAGATGAACGCCTTCATCATATCATGTGCAGCATCCATGATGCCTGCGTTAAATATGGCAAAGACAGGGAAGGTTATGTAAACTATGTTAAAGGAGCAAATGTAGCCGGATTCCTGAAAGTGGCAAACGCAATGCTGGATCAGGGAGTAATTTAACACAACACCTGGTCTGATACGATAAAAAAATCCCGGCAACCCTGCCGGGATTTTTTTTATCTTTGGACATGCAATTTGTCAACCCATTTTTCCTGCTTGCACTTGCTGCACTGGCAATACCAATCCTGATACATCTTTTTAATTTCCGGAAATATAAAAGGGTCTATTTTACAAATGTCCATTTCCTTCAGGAGATTCAGCAGGAAACAAAAAAACGGTCGCAACTCAGACAGTTGCTTATCCTGCTTGCCCGGTTGCTTGCAGTGGCCTCTCTTGTAGTCGCTTTTGCACAACCATTTCTACCCTCCTCAAAGCAACAAAAAAACACAGCAGGGCAAAAGGCTGTGAGTATCTACCTGGATAATTCCTTTTCAATGGATGCTGTTGCCACTGAAGGCAAGTTGCTGGATGTCGCAAAAACCAAGGCAACCGAAATTGCAACCGCTTATGCTCAAACTGATCTTTTTCAGCTGGTAACCAACGATTTTGAAGGCCGGCATCAGCAGTTTGTGAACCGGGAAGAATTCCTCAAACTTGTAGAGGATGTGCAGGTCTCTTCATCGTCAAAAACAATTTCCGAAATTGTCAGCCGACAAAACGACCAACTGCTTGAATATCATAAGATGGGAAAAGACGTATACCTGGTTTCCGATTTTCAGAAAAACACCGCATCACTTATCCTGGCAAAACCAGACTCGGCCATCAGTTGGTTTCTTGTTCCAATTGTTGCAGAAAAAAGAGACAATCTTTACATCGACACCCTGTTTTTCCTTTCGCCTGTTCATCAGCCCGGGCAGCCGGTTCGTCTCCGGGCGAGAATTCACAATTCATCCAACGAATCGTTGGAGAAAATTCCTGTAAAGTTGATTGTGAATTCAGTGCAAAAAGCCCTGACAAGTTTTTCGGTAGGGGCGAATTCCACCACGGAGGTTACCCTCCCATTCACGGAAAACACGACAGGAATTCAGTATGGACAACTTGAAATTGCTGATTACCCAATTGTTTACGATGACAAATTTTATTTTTCGTACCCCATATTGCCCTCGATTCCGATACTCTGCATCAACGAGAAAACAGAGAACACCTATCTTAATGCACTGTTTGACAATGATTCAAGCATCAGGTTTTCAAATAGCCAGGTTAAACAACTTGATTACAGTAACCTGTCGTCCAATGCGCTGCTCATCCTAAACGGTCCGGAGGAAATTTCATCAGGTCTTTCCCAGGAGCTAAACAGATATGTCAGGGCAGGAGGTAACATCGTCATTTTTCCACCACAAAATGGCCAGACAAAATCTTATAATGACTTTCTGACTCTGTTTAATTTATCAGGTTATCTGGGTATTGATACTTCACGGCAGCGAATTGCAGGTATTAATATTGAAAGTGCTGTGTACAATGATGTGTTTGAAAAGAATGGAAGCGGGAAAGTCGTCCTCCCGGAAAATATTGACCTGCCGATGGTTCTAAAACATTTTATTATTCACCAGGAGATTCGCAGTGGGGAGGAGGTGCTTTTAAAACTTCAGAACAATCATCCGTTTTTAATCTCTGCACCTGTGGACAAAGGGAAAGTTTATCTTTTTGCCTCCCCGGCCAATGAATCGTGGACCATGTTCCCAAAACATACAATATTCGTACCTACACTGTATAAAATAGCACTCCTCAGTAGTCCTGGTCATCCTTTGTTTTATCCGACGAGTGAAAATGCCACCATTGAGTTGCCTGTTGATTCTGTTTCTGAATCAAACATTTACAAAATCAAAAAGATGGATTCGGGGTATGAAGTCATTCCCGAGGTCAGAAAATTTGGCACAAATATATCCCTGATCACCCATGACCAGATTAAAGATGCCGGTTTTTATTTAGTAACAAGAGGCAACAAATCTCTAGCCGGCCTTGCTTTTAATTACAACCGGAAGGAATCTGATTTAAGTTGTTACAGTGTCAAAGAGCTGGAACAACAAATCACCCGCCTGCCAGTAAAAGACATCAGAATTCTACGCGAGAAAAAATCATCGCTCACGCGAGAAATTAATCAAATTAAACAAGGCACCCCTCTTTGGAAACTTTTCATCATATTGTCCCTTATTTTCATCGCGTTAGAAATTGCACTCATACGTTTTCTGAAAAAATAATCACCTCTGTTGAATCACCTTTTGGCTTTATCCTGATTAAGCAATAAAATCATGGAAAGCTATATCAACCATTTAGCCATCAGGGATTGGGCAGAGGATGACCGTCCCAGGGAAAAACTGCTGCTCAAGGGCCGGAACAGCATGAGCGATGCCGAACTCCTGGCAATTCTCATCGGCTCGGGCACCAGACATGAATCGGCATTGGATCTGTCAAAGAACATTCTGCGACTGGCACATGACAACCTTGCTGAACTTTCTAAGCTGAGCGTGACAGATCTCATTAATGTGAAGGGTATTGGCCAGGCTCGGGCAGTAACGATCCTGGCAGCCATGGAACTTGGCCGCCGAAGAAATGAATCGGAAGTACTGGTACGGGATAAAATACAAACCAGCCGTGATGCCTTTGAAATCTTCCGGAGTACCATCGGCGACAGGCCTTATGAAGAATTCTGGATCATCCTGCTTAACAGGGCAAACAAAGTAATAAAGAAATGTAATATCAGTGAGGGGGGCATTTCCGGGACAGTGGTTGATCCAAAGAAGGTGTTTAAAATCAGTCTCGACAACCATGCCTCATCTATTATCCTCGGGCATAATCATCCTTCAGGAGTGGTAACACCAAGTGAAGCCGATTGCAAAATCACAAAAAAAATCTGTGAGGCCGGGGTTATGCTGGAAGTGATGGTTCTTGATCACATCATCATCGGAGATGATAAATATTACAGCTTCGCAGATGAAGGGACATTATAACCTGCCATGCGATGAGAGTATTGTTTCATCAAGCGCGTCAAACCTGTACCCCTTTTTCAGAAAGTGTTCAAGAAACAAAGGGAGCGCATACCTCAGGTTATCCAACGCTTTCAGGCTGTCATGAAAAACAACTACAGAGCCATTGCCTGAATTCATAACAGCATTCTGGAGACATTGAACAGGTGAGGTCCGGTGGTGAAAGTCATAAGTGAGTACAGACCAAAGAACAAATCGAAAGTCCTTGCGCAACAGGAAATATTGCGAAGGTGTGAACCGGCCATAAGGAGGTCTGAAAAGCTTTGTTTCGAAATAGTCCCGGCAGCTGAGAACATCGTTAAGGTATAAACCAGGCGGAGTATGCCAGCCATTCAGATGGTGAAATGTGTGATTTCCGACGCCATGTCCTTCTTTCTTAATCCTGGTGAAGATATGGGGATACCGGCGTACATTATCGCCAACCATGAAAAAAGTTGCCCGTGCGTTATATTTTGCAAGAATATCGAGTACTTCCGGTGTGACCTCAGGAACAGGACCATCATCGAATGTAAGGTACAGCACTTTATCCTGACAAGGAATATCACATAAAAGATATGCAGGACTTAACCACCTTAAAAAGAACGGTGGACTAACAGCTGCCATGATACTTAGGGCTGATAAACCTTTGCAACATACAAATCATAATATTTTTTCAATTCTGCCTCAGTTTGAGCGGCCAGTTTTTCCTGACTGGCATCCTTAACAATCACACTAAGCCTTTGCAGGGTAAACACCGATTCCTGGATGCTCATATCCATGGCCTTGAGGTCACTGTCAGGGAATGAAAAGTAATATGCAAGGTCCTTTGATACATTGTTGCCAAGTTTCTCTGCGATAGCTGTTGCTTTGGCGGTTTCGCCTACCTGGTAATAAACATTGATCAACGGGACAGTAAAGAAATCATAGGGAACAGTAGTGTCAGGCATCACTTCAAAACAACGATCCACCACTTTTTTTGCAGAATCAGGTTTGCCTTCGCGGATAAGGGCCTCAGCAAGCCTTCCGAAAAGGCCCCGCAAATTCATGACCATCCTGGAATTGGTTTCATCAATATAGACCCCGGGCTTGTTCATATTACCCCACTTAAACCGGTTCATCAGGTTGTCGTACATGATGGTCGTATTAACCTCTCCCACCTGACCTTCGGTTGTATGAGCCTTTACAGGTAACAACCTGTAAGCCAGTCCCTCGAGGTGAAAATATTTCTCCAGTCCGATGTAAGTATCGGCACCGGTGGTCATCACAAAATATACCGGGCGTTTCCAATCATTGGTAGCCAGCAGGTCCAGTATCATGAGGTTGGCCTTCTCAACTGCCTGCCCTTTGATCTCCCACCGGATGGTATCAAGGCGATTTTCCATTCCGGTTGAAATATTGCCGGATTTTACAAGAGATGCTGAATCATAGGTGACCATGAATTTTTTTGTAGGGAAATAATCGATCATTCCTATTTGTGACGTATTCATTTTCAACTTATTATCATCCTGCGCAAGAATTCCGAATAACGCCTTTACATCAACATACGTATCCTTAAGCCCCTCATCTTCTATTAAATAAGTAACATCATGGGTTCCCTGGCGGTATTTATCCCTTGTCAGTGAGAAAGGAACCGGGTCAGAATCATAAGCTTTTCGCTTCATCTGGTCAATGTACCATTCTGTATTGAGCAGGCTGAGGTTCACCACCCTGACGTCAGTGCGAATTCCTTCAACTTCCTGGGCATACCACAAGGGGAATGTATCATTATCCCCATTTGTAAAAAGGATTGCATTCGGGGCACAGGAATTCAGATAATTCTCTGCAATGGCAAGGGAGGTATAACGATTTGACCGATCATGGTCATCCCATCCCTGATTAGCCATCAGTGTTACGACACCCAAACCAAAAATCACAGCCAAAGCCCGGGCTGAAACAGGTTTTAGTTTCTGTGTAAGCCAATCAACAATTTGCGGAATCGCCAACCCAATCCAAATGGCAAACGCATAAAACGAACCAGCAAAGGAGTAGTCGCGTTCACGGGGCTGGGGTGAATGGGAATTAAGATAGAGCACGATGGCGATACCTGTCATAACAAAGAGGAGGAAAACCACCCATAAGCTCTGTTTGTCATTCCTGTAAGTATAATAGAGCCCGATCAAACCAAGCAGCAACGGCAGGAAATAGAAACTGTTATCTCCCTTGCTTTTCCTGTTTTCGGGAATATTTTGCGGGCCAAGCCGCTTTTCATCAATAAATTTAATCCCGCTCTTCCAGTTTCCATCGAGTTTGTTGCCCATTCCCTGTATGTCATTCTGTTTCCCGGCGAAATTCCACATAAAATAGCGGTAATACATATGCACCAGCTGGTAATTCCAGAAAAATGCCAGGTTTTCAGAGAATGTCGGCACATTCCGTGTCTCACTTTTCTCCCCGTACTGGAGGTCAACCGGGACACCTTTTACGCTCCCCCACTTTATATATTCATCCTCAAAGCGGTTTTCAGACTGATCCCACATACGTGGAAAAATTGTAGTAAACCGGGGGTCATAGACCGGAATTACTTTTTCGCGTTTGTCAGTGACAATATATTTACCTGATTTTGGATCCTTGGCATATACCGGATTCCCATCGGTGCGGTCAATTACAGGAGCATTATAATATTGTCCTTTAAACAACGGCCAGTCGCCGTATTGTTCACGATTCAGGTAAGCCAGAAGATACATGGCATTTTCAGGATTGTTTTCATCGATCGGGGTATCGGCATTGCTGCGGATAACGAGAAGAAGAAACGAGGAATAACCAATCACGATGAAGGTGATTCCCAGAATAACGGCATTCCACACTGGTTTCCCGATCTTTCTTGTATATGATAACCCCCATATAATGCCACCGATCAAAAGAACGAAATAGATAACAGTTCCTGAGTTGAAGGGAAGTCCGATCGAATTGATAAAAAACAATTCAAACAATCCAGCCAGCTTAATGATCCAGGGAATAATCAGATACATGACAACCGCAAGTATCAGAATTGACAGTACAGAAGTTACAGCCATCCCCTTCCAGCCGGGTTTCGGAAATTTCTTAAAATAATAGACAAAAGTGATTGCAGGAATCGCAAGCAGATTTAGCAGGTGCACTCCGATTGAAAGTCCCATAAGGTATGCGATAAGAATCAGCCAGCGATACGCATGCTTCTCGTCGGCATGTTCCTCCCATTTGAAAATGGCCCAAACCACAATTGCCGTAAAGAAAGAGGACATGGCGTAAACTTCGCCTTCAACAGCTGAGAACCAAAAGGAGTCGGTGAATGTATAAGCAAGTGACCCCACCAAAGCAGCCCCCATAATCGTCCACATTTTCTGACTTGTGATCTCCCCTTTCCTGAGCATGATCTTTTTTGCGATCATCGTGATGGTCCAAAAGAGAAAAAGAATGGTAAATCCACTTGAAAGCGCCGACATGGTGTTGACCATCCTCGCAACGTGGGTCAGATCGCCGAAGGCGAATAGCGAAAAGAACCTGCCTATCAACTGGAACAAGGGTGCTCCGGGAGGATGACCAACTTCGAGTTTGAATGCTGTTGCAATATACTCACCGCAATCCCAGAAACTCATAGTAGGCTCGGAAGTGAGAATATAAACCGTGGAGGCAATTGCAAACACAACCCAACCAAGGATGTTGTTGATCTTTTTGTAACTGTTCATGGAGTCTGGCTTAACGGAAGACAAAGGTAGGAAAAATAGCAACATTTTTGTATTTTTGCAGGGCATTGTTAATCTCTCAGAAATGAATAAACTCGTATTGTTGCGCCATGGCGAAAGTGCCTGGAACAAAGAAAACCGCTTTACCGGATGGACAGATGTGGATTTGTCTGAGCGCGGAACTTCCGAAGCCATTGAGGCCGGTAAACTCTTGAAGAAAGAGGGATTTGAATTTAAAATTGCTTATACCAGTTACCTCACCCGTGCCATACGCACGCTCTGGCATGTCCTTGAACAAATGGATCTGCAATGGATTCCTGTTGAGAAATCCTGGCGTCTCAATGAAAAACATTATGGAACGCTGCAGGGCTTAAACAAATCGGAAACAGCAGAAAAATACGGTGATGAGCAGGTACTTATCTGGCGCAGAAGCTATGACGTACGCCCTCCGGCACTGGAGATGGACGACCCCAGGCATCCCCGGTTTGACCATCGGTACCGTGATGTCGATCCGAAAGACATTCCCGGCACAGAAGCCCTTAAAGATACGGTTGACCGTATTGTTCCGTACTGGAAGGAACAGATGGAACCGGCACTTGCGAAACATAAGCAAATTATTGTTGCAGCGCATGGGAACAGCCTCCGTGGTATTCTTAAATATTTAAAAAATATCTCTGACCAGGACATAATCGGCATCAATCTGCCAACAGGCATCCCATATGTATTTGAATTTGACGACAATATGCAACTGCAGAAGGATTATTTTCTGGGCGATCCGGAAGTAATTAAAAAACTGATGGATGAGGTGGCAAATCAGGGTAAGAAAAAATAGTAAAAATGCTCGCGGATATGCTTAGATTGTTACGCCAAGAAATCGTCACATGCCAAAACGCTGGGTAATCCCCGACATACACGGTTACGTAAAGACTGCCACATCATTGGTTACCGAGCTGATCAAGCCGATGCGGTCTGATGAGATTTATTTTCTGGGAGATTATGTTGACCGTGGTCCCGACTCCAAAGGTGTCATCGATTTTATCCGAAGTTTGCAAAAAAGCGGATACAACGTGACTGCCCTCAAGGGAAACCACGAAGACTTCATGGTTGAGTTGTACGATGCTGAAAAAAAATCAAAAAATCCCTGGTGGCATAATTTCGGCAATAAAAAACATAAAGCCTGGCTGGAGATAGGAGGCAAACCAACGCTTGCCAGTTTTGGTGTTCAACATATCAGGGAAGTTCCTGCTGAATATATCGAATGGATGCGTAACCTTACCCACTTCGTAGAGTTGGATGACTTTGTGCTTGTACACGCCGGCCTGAATTTTAAAATCGAGAACCCTTTTGACGACCTTCAATCCATGTTATGGCTGCGCGAATATGAGATCAAACCTGAAAAAATTGGTGGCAGACGTATTATTCATGGGCATGTTCCCGTAAACATGGAGTTAATCACACAGTCGATAAGAAACAAATTTTACAAATTCATAGACCTTGACAACGGACCATATTTAACCGGCAAGGATGGATTTGGGAACCTTGTTGCCCTGGAACTTGGAAGCATGGAAATGACGATCCAGTATAACATGGATCTTTAACGAGAAATCGCAGAAAAGCGGAAAGTGTGGGGTTACCGCGATATTTGTTGCAAATCCCTTTTCAGCTTCTCTTCAATCGGCAGATAATTGAATTTTACCCAAAACATGTCATCTGTTGTTCCCACAATCTGATCCCAGCGCTGGTTAACCCCGATGGTTTTGTCTCCCCTGAAGTTCCTGATTTTTCCGGGATCCCGCGTTACTTCAGTAACCACAACTTCATTTCTATAGGCAAATTTGAATTTCCTCCCTTTTACAGGGTTGATAAAAGTCAACCAATTCTGAATGTGTATTGTATTAAGGTAGTACGTCCCATCTCTTTTGGAGTATGTAGTGGTCCACTCCATCATTGGCATTTCCTGATACCACCCGGTTGTATTCATGATCATATACACCCGTTTATATTTCTTCTTTTCAAACTGATCAAATGCTTCAAAACTGGGTTTCTGAGTAATTTTCAGCAGAGCGAAATCCGACCCGTTTATGAACATTTCTCCTTTCCATAAAGTCTTTTTCACACCTGGTTTCTGATCAAACCGAATATGGTATATCTTTCCACCGTCAGAACTGATCAGCTCTTCTGATTTAAAGGTGTAATATGGAAACAACCTTTCGTCTAAAACAGTATTGACGTAGAATTCGACGAAATCGTTAACAAAATTACATCCAAGGCATCCCGCACTTGTTCCGATTTCACCTACCGAATTCAACAGGGTTGTATCGGAAATGACACGTCCTTTGACCAACAACGGAATATTTGATTGACTCTTTCTTAATTTGAATTCTTTAGGTCCGCATAAATCATAGCCTGTTTTCATATCCTCGATGATGGCTTCCGTAAACTCCGCCATTTTACCGTTAACAAACTTCTGTGAGCGTATAAATGCAGTAAGAACCAGCGAATCCTTTCCATAGTTTGCCGGCACATTTGCAACTACCCGCTTTAGGACCTCCTCCGCAGAAAGGGATAGGATTTCAACCTCAGCAAGTTTTAGCATGCCCGGTTTCAATGCCAGCCTGACACCCTTCCCCTGCAGTCCTGAAACCGCTCGTCTCAATGTTTCATAGCCCATATATGTTACCAGGAGGGTATCCTTAGAAAATAATGAAGGAATATCCAGTTTGAATTCGCCATCCTCATTGGTTACAGTCCCAATGGTACAGTTTAGAACCGATATTTGGGCAAAAGGGAGCCCCTTTCCGGAAGTAGTGTCGATAACAATGCCATTTATTGTGACAACTTCCTGGGATAGCACCTGGTTGACTGGAAATACCACCAGAGGAATCAACAGGAGAAACAAAAATCGAAGGAATCTCATCTTGCGGATATTTTTCAGAAAGTTATGACATATTTTTATACACCGACATAGATTCTCAGATAACTCACGTTGAAACAGGAAAGCTGTTTACAACCTCCCCCCTGCTGCCCCGTGCTCCCGGAATTCCTGAGAATTGCTTATCTCTCCACAAAATTAATCTTCCAGCATCAGCGTACGGATTACAGTTTCGTCCACCTGCGTAAGAAGATTCGCCTGTAAATTTTCATGCGAACCAAAATATCCCTGAACTAATTCTTTGGCAACCATGGTCGGACCTGTTGTCATCGTTGCACGGAAAGAAGAGAAGCGGTACTCAGCGGGGTGTTCGGTTACGCCATGTCTCCATGGATTCTGATTTACATAACGAATCATCTCCAGAAAAGAAGCCAGGGATTTTATCTCCTTTTGTTTGAGTTTGAATTTAAAAACCTTACCCTCCTTCTCCATGTGCCTATTATACCCTTTGGTGTAAGCGTTGAAAAGTAAAGCAAATGGTTTGTATAAACTTCCATCTGCATCGCTACGGATTCTGATAAGAAAATGCAGGTGGTCACTCAACAGGCAATACGCAAAAGTCTCTGCGATGGGACAAATATGCGCCTGGTAAAGTTTCAGAAAAAAGCGGCATGCCTGATCGTTTTCGAATAACGGATCGCCATTTTTCGCCCGGTTGTAGATATGATAGTACTTTCCCGGTTCCAACAATGTTGTTTTCATAAGCAGGTTTTCTGCTTAATCCGGGAAGAGGGTAAAAGGTGAAAGTATTGTTAATAACTTTAATAGAACGTCGGACACTCCATTGCTCCACCCCCTCTCCGGCTGCTGCCTCCGGGAACAAAACCCCCTCCTCCACCTCCGAATACAGAGAGCTTGTCAAATTCAAGGATCAGACTGATCTCATGCGCACCACCGGTACCCTGAAGTGCTCCGGAGATCTGCAGGTCATAACTGTACATGAACTTGATGTTCATATCCTCATAAAACGAGTACTTGTATCCTGCCACCAGTGCAATGGAGCTGTTTACCACCCCGGTCATGGTGGTTTTGAACCAACCACCAACGTAGATATTGTATTTCAGCATATTAAGGCCTGCCTGCAAGGAGTTTAGGCCAGCCTGGTTCTGGTAGATACCGCCGATATTAATTTTTAGCGGATCATCACTACTGCGGGACATACGAGATGAACTTACAGGTCCGGTCGCAAAAACAATATCAAACTGACCTACCCATTTCCGCGGATAGGGGGAAGATCCATTGGACAGGAAACTAACATCCGGTTTGAAAATGTGGTCCACGGCAAAACCAATGTTACCGCTGATATTCCCGTCAGGATTGATGAATTGTAACACACCCCCAACTCCGAAATCCGGTACAACCCGTTTGTTTGCCTCAGGTGCAGGGACCATGGATGGATAGATATTACCGTACCGGGGATCGAGATTGTTGGAATAAACAAGATCATCCCAGTTGATCCTGCGTTGCATGATGCCGGCTTTTATGCCGATCTGGCTTGCCATAAAACTGGTAATTGGAATCCGTACACCTACTGTTAATGCTGCTCCGAAATTATTGATCAGCCCAACACCCGGTGTATCCTGGTTGATCTGGAGGCCGATACCGCCTGAACCGGGAAGGCTCCTGTCACCCAAATCTGCGGCAAAGTAGTAAGATTTGAAAGATATCGGCAGACTCGGCCACTGATTACGGTAAAGAAACCTTGCCCGAACACCTGTATTGACCCCGGTGAACGCGGGATTATAGTAGATGGGTGTACTAAAGTACTGCGAATAATTCATATCCTGACTACGCGCATGATCAACAATCCCAAGTAAACTCAGAACCACGAGAATCGAATATATATATCGGTTTTTCATTGAGAAAGTAGTTTGCGGTTATCGGATTAAAGTGACGGTTCCCATTGTCTTGGCAGAGGTTCCCACACCAATGTCAGATCCTTCCCATTGCGAATTATCTTCAAACAATGCACTGATCCTCCACATGTAATTACCCTGAGGCATAAGCACTCCTTCAAATGTACCGTCCCATCCCTCTGATGGCAGGCCATTCTCAAGTTTACTGGATTCCCACATCAAATGCCCCCACATATCAAAAACTGTCACGTGATATTGTTTGAGGTTCATCCCAATCGGTTTAAACAACCTCACCCCAAGATCGGTACTCGATGGTGCGAAAGCATTTGGCACGTATAATCCCCTGAATAGCAATTTATATTCATAGAATGTGGTATCAGTACAATTAAACTGATTGAGGGAGATGAGTTGGATGGTATAGGTGCCATCTTCTGTAAAGAGTGCAACAGGATTCTCTTCGGTAGAATATTTGCCGTTTCCGAAGCTCCATGTATAACTCTCAGCCCCTGTCGAAAGGTTGTTGATTTTCACCTGACCGGGTTTACCGTTGTAATCGTTAACCACAGTAAACGAACTGACCGGAGTAATGTTGACCGTTACCGTTGAATCGATCTCATCGATACAACCAAAATGGTCCTGTACGATCATCTTCACAGTGAAATCTCCGGTGTTTGGATAACGATAGCTGGGCGATTGCAGGTGCGACGAATCCCGGTTGGTTGTTGGATCTCCAAAGAACCAACGCCATTTCCAGAGTGTTGTATCCGAGGACACAGAATTGTCTGTAAAGAATGTCGGGTCACCGGTACAGGCGACAGTATTGTCGTAATGGGCGACAGGTAATCCATAAACCCGCGTCGGCTTTGTTAAAGAATCCTTACATCCGTATTTATTGGTTACCACAAGTTGTACATTGTAAATTCCGGCTGTATCGTAAACATGCGGAGGATTTTTCATGGTTGAAGTATCTGTTGGCTTGATGCCAAAAGTCCAGGACCATTTCGAAACTCCTGCTCCAAAGGTTTTTGAAGTGTCACGGAACAGAGAAGGCTGCTCAAGACAAACCGGAACATTTGAGAAAAAGGTAATCGGGGTCGGGCGAACGACAACCTTACTGACCAGGTTGTCGATGACCGGAGTTCCGTTGACTGTTGTCTGCACTTCCAGGGTCACATTATAGCTTCCGCTATCGGCGTAGGTATGCATGATTGGTGAATGAAACGTCGTATAGGTGGTATCCGGTGTTCCATCTCCCCATGACCAACGCCATTGCTTGATCAGCGGATTGGGAGAAGGCGGAATTGAATTATCGCTGAAAGCTACCCGGTATCTAGCACAAAGAGTATCATTGAAGGAAAACCCTGCGATGATGCATGGGAAACGCTGTACACTTCTGACAATGCTGTCAACACAACCAAAACTGCTGGTCATTTTAAGCGTTACCTGATACATACCTGCAGAGGCGAATTCATGAGATGGATTCTGCAAGGTGGAAGTGTTGTTTCCAAGACTGGCCAGATCCCCGAAATCCCAATCCCAGTTTGTGATGGTCCCACTGCCGGTCACCTGCGTTGAATCAGTAAAGTGAATTGTATCATTGCAAGCGGGTGCAATGTAGCTGAACAACGGTTTGGGGGTCTCATACACAATCACATCCTGATAAATACTGTCAACACAATTATCTGAATTATAGGCCTTCATTTTTACCACGAATGTACCCGGCTTGGAAAAAACATGCGTCGGGTTCATCAGTATAGAAGTGTTGTTGGGTACCGATGCAGGGTCTCCAAAATTCCATGCTACATTATAAAGATGGTCGCCGGGAGTTACATTTACCGTGTCAAACTGGGTTGCAAACCCTTCGCAAACATTGGTATTTGTGAATGAGAAGGTGAAACCTGGTTTCACAAAAACACTGATTAGGGTGTCATCTTTACATCCGTATGTGTCTGTTACATTGAGTGTAACATCATAACTCATGTTGGCCACCGGAAAAACAAATGACGGATTTGGTATATTCGATGTACTGCCCGGCACAAAAGTCCATAAACGCTCGGCTATGGAAGATCCGACTGCAGTTGAAATATCCTGGAAATCAACTTTCCCTGCAGGGCAAAAATAACTGATCGACGTGAAATCTGATTTTGGTATTGGTCGTGCGATTACAGGAATAGTAATCGAATCTGTACATCCTAAAAGTGTGATCACTTTAAGTTTCACGTTATAATTACCGGCAGCGGGAAATGCAAACTTCGGGTTCTGTTCGATTGAAGTGCATGATCCGGCAGGTGTACAACCGAAATCCCAGTACCATGATTCTATCTGACTACCCGGGGCCAACGACTGGTCAGTGAATTGTGTACTGTCACCAACGCAGGCAGGGGTGTACACAAACATGGCCGTTGGTTTCGGGTTCACAGTTACCTGCATTGTAGTATCTTTCACACAGCTTACGTTACTTGTAATTGAAAGTGTTACAGGATAGGTACCCTGTGTATTGTAGGTATGAACCGGGTTTTGCAATGTCGAAGTATTATCAGGCCCGCTTGCCGGATCCCCGAAGTTCCAGGTCCAGGTCGTAATGTTGCCGGTTGGTGTGGATAACTCGCTATTAAACTGCGTAGGGCTCGTCATACAGGATGTATCTGCCGTAAACACCGCAAACGGTGCATCATTGATTGCAATGACTTTAAATGTGGTATCGCGGCAGCCATTGGCATTGGTCACGATGAGCTTAACGGTATCTGTTGGATTGCCTGCAGAGAAGATGTGCACGGGGTTGGGCAGAGGTGACACATTGTTCGCCCCGCTGCCAGGATCTCCGAAATTCCATGCCCAGCCGGTTACGCTGGAACCTCCGCCACCCTGCGAAATATCGGTAAACTGCGTCTGCATCAATGCACACAGCACGGCAGGTACCTCGAAATCTGCAAGTGGTTTTTCCTTTACTGTAACCGGATTGATCTTTTCATCAGTACAGTCATCAGAGGTCTTGATGGTAAGTTTCACATTGTATGTTCCTCCATTGACAAATTTATGCTTAATGTTCGGGGTCGTCTTTGTCTGAATGGGTGTACCATCGTTGAAATCCCATTTATACTCTGTAATATATCCGTGGGCGGCGATTGAACTTGCAGCCGAGAAGGCAACCGAGTCTCCGGCACAATTGGTGGCCGATGTAGTAAATGCTGCTATCGGTTTTCCATAAACATCAACAGCCATTGTGGTATCCTTAAAGCATTGATTGTCGGTTGTAACAGTCAATGTAACCTGGAAGGTTCCTGATGTGGCATAGGTGTGCTTAATGGGTGGCGACGGATTGGTAAGTGTTGTCAAATCACCAAAATCCCATACTCTTGTTACAATCGTCCCGGCATTGGGTACAGAGGTATCCGTGAAGGTCATCTCTCCTCCCTGGCACTGGTCATCATGGGTGAAGTTTGCTGTTGGCTTCGCATTGATGGTAATCTGCTTCGAATCCGGGGGTGCCGAGACACATCCGCTCTGATTGGTCACTGTCAGGGTTACAGTTCGAGGACCGGAGGTAACATAAGTATGTATCGGGTTTGCAACACCGGATGTTCCACCATCGCCGAATACCCATGCGTAGGATTGCAGCGGACTTCCGCCATTGGGGTCAGAAGTTCCGGAATTAAACTGCACCGACTGGTTCACACAGGTAGTTGGAGAAACAGTGATATGAGCTATTGGTGAAGGGACACTGTTTACATCATGCGTGACAAAACTTTCACAGGTTGCTGAAGTAGTAACCGTAAGTTTAACCGTATGAACCGGGAGATTATCGTTGAAGGTATGGGTAACCACGGTGGGCACTGTGGCAGGGGTAAATATATCCTGCTGGCCATCACCATATTCCCATTTCCATTGCTCGATTGTTCCGGCAATACCGCCAGGGATAAAGGATGAGTTATAATATGAGACATCGGCACCGATGCAGTTGACCTGTGAGAAGGTAAATTGCGCAACCGGAGTAGGCTGGACAAAGATGCGTTGCGTGTTTGCAGAAATACAGCCACTGGCATTCGTGATGGTTAACACTACATCATAATAACCGAAGTTGGCATAGGTATGACTGGTAATCTGCCCGGTACCTGTCTGGGTATCGCCAAAATCCCAGGCATATGCCGTAATGTCATTAATTCCCAATGTGTTGGATGCACTGGCATCGAAGGTGGTTGATTGGTTCTGGCATGCCGGTGTGGGTGTGAACAGTGCCGTCGGGGCAGCTCCGATAGTGATTGGATGGCTGGCCGTGCTGGTGCAATTATCCACATTGGATACCGTCAGGGTAACATTATGAACAGCAGGAGGTCCGTTAAAGGTATGGATTGGATTTGGTGCTGTAGATGTATTGGTAGGTGAACCAAGATCGTCAAAATTCCATAGATAACTTGTCACGGGACTTCCGCCGTTCGGCTGGGCATCCTGGTTAAATTGAACCGTCATATCCTCGCAGAGTGTTGCAGAGTTATAAAAATCTGCAATCGGAGAAAACTTGATCTGAATGGGAATCTGGGTTGATTCAACACAACCGTCTGAAGTATTGATGGTTAAAGTAACTGTATAGGTTCCTCCTGTTGCATACGTATGGGTTGTGGTGGGGTTTGGTGTTGGCGGATCACTCGGGCCATCACCAAAATTCCAGGTGCGGGTCTGGATATATCCATGTTCAGTTGAAGAATTATCGGTAAAGGTGACAACATTCCCGGCACATACCGGTGCAGTATTGCTAAATGTTACGATCGGTTTGGCGTAAACCTCCACCTGCTGGGTGATGGATTTGAAACATCCTGCAGGAGTTGTCACGGTGAGGGTAACACTATGTTGTCCGGCCGTAGCAAAAGGATGAGTCGGATTTGGTCCTACGTCAGTGGTGCCATCATCATATTGCCAGAACCAGGAGGTAATGCCCAATAATGGAGTGGACTGGTCAGTGAAAATCGTACTGGAACCCAAACAAACCGGAGGTGCTGAAAATGCTGCGACCGGTTTGGCCTCAATGATCACGGGAATGATTTTAGGCGCGGAAACGCATCCGTTGATATCTGTAACAATCAATGACACATTGAAAGATCCGAAAGTTGAAAAATCATGGGTCGGGTTTGGCAAAGTCGAAGTATTGTTCGGAATCGATCCTGGATCTGCAAAATTCCAGAGTCTGCTGGCAATGGCAATTCCGCCTACTGTCAGGGAATTGTCAAAGAAGTTGATGGTCTGGCTTTCACATTGATAACCGGTATGGCTGAAATTGGCACTTGGGGCTGCAGAATGAGTAATGGTATGTGTAATTGCTGACTCGCAGAGATCAGAGGTGGTAATCGTTAAAGTCACCACATGGGCAGTCAGATTGTCTGAATATGTGTGCACCACCAGTGGGCCGTTTGCGGTCGTCATATCTCCGAAATCCCATGCCCAGCTTGTAATTGTTGCGGTAGAACCAGGAGTATTCGGGATATAGGAATCACTGTAGAAGGTAATGGTGGAATTTTGGCAGGAAGGCGTTGTGAAATGGAACAATGCCAGCGCTTTCGGGTTAACCATTACTTGTTTTGTTACGGAATGGAAACACCCGTTTGAGTTGGTTACCGACAAGGTAACTGTATGATTTCCGGCAGTTGGGAACACATAAGAAGGAGATGGCGAGGGTGATGTAACTCCTCCGCCAAAATCCCACAAATAGTTTAATGAACCACTTGCATTGGCGGTGGAAATATCTGTAAACACAGTAGCATCCCCTTCACAAACAGTCGTGTAGGTGAAATCGGCCAACGGCAGCTTGTTAACAGTAACTTCCTTACTGAATATGGTACTGGTACAGTTATTCGCTGTTTTGACCTTTAACGTAACAGTATAGATTCCATCAAGTGCGTAGGTATGTGATGGGTTCTCTGTGAAAGCCGTGTTATTGGGAGGATTATCTCCGAAATTCCAGAACCATTCGATGATCGGGCCGCCGCCATTCGGATTTGAAATGCCACTGCTCTGGAACTGGACAGGCTGGCCTGCACATTGATACGTTCCTAAAACAGTTACAAAGCCGGCAACTGGCGCAGGAAGAAGGTTCACGTTGATGGTTTTCTCAGAAACGCAACCGTACGTGTTAGTAACCCTCAGGCGTACCGGCCAGGAATAAGTGCCGAGAACAACAGGGAAGGTATGCTGTACATTTGGATTACCAACTCCGAATAAAATGACTTCCGGATCGAATAATGGAGGATTATCTCCCCAGAACCATTCCCATTTCACGATGTGGTCACCGGCAGGACCTCCAGGAGTTGATTCATCTGTAAACGACACCACATCTCCTTCACAGCTCGGGCTCGAATAGGTAAATCCGGCAGTAGGAGATGGAATGACATTAATATCTTTCGAAAGAGTATTTGAGCAGCCATGAATATCAACAACCGTAAGTGTTGTCGTTCGCATACCCGTCATGAATGACGAATATGCATGGGTTGTGGTAACCGGATCAATTGAAACCGGTGTCCCGTCGCCGAAATCCCAGGACCAGGAAGCGATTGTCAGCGGATCCATCACCGCAGTCGCCTGGAAAGTAACAAGCTGATCAACGCAGGCTGCGGTTGGAATAGTATAATCTATTGGAATCGGAGGGTTGATGGTCACATCAATAACCTTCTCAAGGCTGGGACAATCCTGAAGGTTATCCCATACTGTTAGTTTTACATGATACACTGAAGATCCTCCATTGGCAACGGTCGTAAAGGTATGGGTGGGATTCTCCAGGGTTGAGAAGTTGTTGGCAAAAGATTGCGGGTCGCCGAAGTCCCAGGCCCATTTGTAGATGGTCCCCGGGGGTGTTGCGTTGGAGTGAGATCCGTTGGAAGAAAAATTAACCACCTCACCGCTGCATGCTTCTCCCTGGTGTCCTGGTATGCTGAACCAGGTGAAATCGGCTGTCGGGGCATCAAAAATCGTGACCCAGAGTGAAGAGGATACCTCGGTTGGAAGTCCAATATTCAGCACCCGGGTAACATGGTATTGACCGGGAGAATTATAGATATGCACCGGAGAGTAAGGAATGAGTGCCGGATCTGTGATATGCACTGTGACGCCGTCATCAAAATCCCAATCCTCTGAAAAAATCGTACCAGCTGTCAGGCAGGGGACAAACTGAATAGGTGCATTCTGGCACTGACTGGATGGTAAAGCTGTAAAACACGGAGTTGGCGGGGCATTAAGAAGCGGAACCTGTTGAACCACTACAGTGGAACATTGAGTTGTTGTATTGATGGCGGTACAGGTGACAGGATAAATATTGGGCCCGGGAAACAAGTGGGTTATTGGTGAACCGAAACCAGTGTTGCCATCACCAAAATCCCAGAAAACATTATTTCCCGCATTGGAAACGGAAGTAAAGATCTGCTCATAGGTCGTAGCTCCCTGGGCATAACTGAAAGCCAGGGTTGGGAGCGCGCTGACTACAAGAGCATCATTGACAGTAAGTGTTTTAGTATTGGCACAGCCGGCAGAATTCGTCACTGTAAGTGAAACCAGATAGGTACCAGCTGCTGAAAAAATATGGGAGGTTGTCAAACCTGTTCCCGTTGGGGACGGAGAAAGCGGATCATTGAAATCCCATTCATAAGAAACAATCCCGGGTCCCGTTAAAGGTGAACTGAGTGAACCATCAAACTGGACTTCCTGACCATCGCAGGTAGTAACAGGAAAGGTGAAATTTGCCTGTGGTGATGCTTGTGCGGTAACGGGATACGGGGCGCTTGTATTCACACAACCATTGCTGTTCTTAATTGTCAGTGTTACATTGTGCAGGTTCAGATCGGTGAATCTGTGGTAAACTATCGGCTGATACGTAGTGAAAGCTTCAATTGGCGAACCATCGTCCCAATCCCACCACCAATTGGTGATTGTCAATAACGGAGCAGCTCCCGGAATAGAGTGATCAGTAAACGGCGCAAATTCATTCACACAAGTCTGGGCAACATCAAATGATGCAGTTGGCCTGGTATTGAGAACCTGTACCGGAAAGCTGGTGGTGTTATCGCAATTCTTGGAGTTTGTCAGCTTCATTTCCACCAAATAACTTCCAAACGTTGGGAAAGTGTATGTAAAGCTGCTATTGGGCGGATAATTTGTTTCAATCAGCGTGCCATTTACAAACCAGTCGTATTGAAGCACAGTTACATTACTTGCCGGACTGCCTGCAGGAATGATCAGTGAATTTGAAGCAGAGAAGACATATTGGTCGTATTCACATGCCGGAGCTATGGGGTTGGTAATTACTGCAGTAGGCTTATACTTGTCAGGATCAACATAAACATAGTCGGTGATCATGTCCGTTTGCCCGTCCGTATTCTGTATTTCAAGAACAACCGTAAAAGTATAGGGTGGGGTGAACGGGGCTACGATTGGGAAGACATGCAATGGATTGGGAGAATTGCTAATCGGGGAACCATCACCAAAATTCCATGAATAGGTGATATTCGGATCAGAGTGCTTTGACACATCACCGGTAAAATTAACTTTATTAAAAAAACAGCCACCGTCAGGATCTGGTTCGTAATAAAAGTAGGCCTGAAGCAATGGAAAAACTTTAACATTATGAATCTTAAAATCAGTACAACCCAAATATGTTTCTTCAAGCCTGACGGTAAAATCCTGCAGATTCCCTGCGATTGTATTCCAGATTATTGTCTGATACATGTAGTTTGCATCATACCTGACGCTCCCGAGAAACCCTCCACCACCAGGAATTGACCACACATATGTATGAGTCGCATTGTACGGAGTGAAATATTCAACAGTTTGTCCCTCCCTCACAGCATCCGGCCCATATACAACAGGGTTGACGTCGGGACAACCTAAGGCACTTATTTGAAAGGTTACAGAAGTGAGAATGGCAGTGGCTACAATATATCGTACAAATCGATGGAACATAGCAATAGAATTTTTAGATGATTACCCGCTGTGATGTTATACTTAAATATACGACAAATGTTTCATTCAAAAGGTTGCCTGTATCAACAGAATCCGGGTGATAATTAATTACGACAATCTCTGAATCAACAAAGTTAACACAATATTGACAAATTCCAACAATCATGGACAACCATAACACAATTTATTTTGTCATGTTTATAAGATAAAGAAGCTGTAAGTGTACTCCGCAGCTTGACCACAATAACACAAAATTCAAATACTTCATATAACAAATTGACAATCAGGTATTTTCAAAACAATGTCAGGGTGTTGGGATAATAAAAACCCAACCATGCCGAGGAAATAAATGAATGTTGGGGGAAAAAAATTGACTGTCGATGATTGTTATTGAATGAAACCTTGTATTTTTGCATTTACCAATCCGAATCTCATGAAAAATTCAGCCATTTCCATTTCGATCATTTTATTTGCTGCAATGCTGACAATTGCTGCCTGTACAAAAGAAAAAGTAGCTGATCCATGCAATGGGAACGGGGTTTTGAACATCGAGAACAAACTTGATTCCACTTTATCCATAAAAATACTTGAAACGAACAACATAACCAGTATTGACAAAGATTTCACCTTTCCTTTTACCCTGCCGGGAAATCAACCTTATACACTGTCTATTGATGGTCCTCAGTATCATAAAGATACCACTGTCATGATTCTTTTCTGCGACAACCTGTTGTTTATTGTAAAAAAGTAGCCTGATTATTTTTCGAATTTTAATTTACTGAAATAAAAGACAAATCTCTTGTTATTGCTTTCAAGAGCTATGTTTTTGATTTCCTGGTAACCCGAACTGAGAAAATAGGGACCATACCAATAAATGAGGGATCCTTTCGATTCAGCCGTTAATTTGTCATCAGGATTCAACATGTCGAGTGCCGAAAAATCAAGCTTTTCCACCACATTTCCTGCCTGAATAATCCTGGAACCAATCTTACCGTCGCTGATATACCCCAACACCAAATCTGCACCTGACGGGTAAATAACGACTTTCGGAGATAATTCGAAGGAAACAAGATTCCTCATTTCAATAAAATTATCCCACAACAACTTCCCTTCCAAATCGAATCCTGCTACAACCGTATTAAAAAACCGATAACCGTCAAATACAGAATAGCTGTTGGTATATGGCCGGCCATAGAAGTCAAAATCAGTAAAACTCTCAGTATGGTACTGCGGTGTATAGAATTCCGCAGCAACGGTCAAAAATCCATCCTTTTCAATAACATCGTGCATTAATACCGAATAATCCAACGAATATTCACTAAGTGATTTTTTTTTCTTCAGTGCCTTTTTTTTCAAATTAATAATGTCATTTTCTCCCACTATGGAATTCACGTTTTTCAACTCCAGGAAATTGTAAAAATTAGTTGTTTGCACCACTCCTCCTTTGACCTGACTTGAAAAAAAACCGGTTGATTCATCAAGCACAGGACTGTTCTTCTGACTGGTGGTGGTCAGGCCCAGTCCGTAACTGCCAACAAGTAATTCTGATCCGTTATTGGATGTTACAACTCTTACCTGCGTTATGGCACGCTCACCATTTTGCATTCCGATCAGGACCTCACGTTTTATCAATCCGCTGGTATCATAACGAACCAGGTAATATTCCATTATTTTCTTGGATATCTGACGACTTACAATGGCGGAAACAGTGACTGAGGCTGTATCCGGTTTCAACCAATGAATTGCAAGCTGGGAACCAGTTCCCAATGGAAACACCCTGTTTATTCCGTGTTTTAATTCGATCGTCATTATTTTTCCCGCCAGGCTTCGCATGTTAACCCCAAGCCATGCACGTCCTTTCTCTAAGCCAAAGAAATCCACTGTTGAACCATTTTCAAGCTTCCCCGTATTGAGGATCATGGTTCCGTTTCTTAGTGATACCCTGAGAATTTCTATTGGATTTTCAGGATCTTTGGACTTACCCGTATGAACAAATAACAATACCAGCGTATCCTGCCCGATTTCCTTAAAGCGGAAGTCCTGGTCACTGAATAGCAGGACACTTTTCACCCACTTTTGTTGAAAGTTAGTATCGTAACAGGTAAAATACCAGTTCGTCCGGGCATCGGATGTAATTTCCTGGCTCCTGAAAAACAGGATAAGGCCATTGGTTCCGCAGGGAATAACCCGGTAAGTTTCATTGACCGACCGGGCCTGAATTTCAACACGCAACGGTTTGTCCATATCACCATTCCCGCCCTGCTTTTGTGCTGATAATCTCATTCCGGGAATAAGGACCAGTGTCAAAATAAGTATGAAAAATCGCCGCATGGGAACACTACTTCTGAATGGCAAATGTAGAAAAAAAAAGGTCGCCCGTTTGAGGCGACCTTCTCTTTCATTCATAAATCCATTACTGAACGATCAATTTTTTGATCTGTGTTGTTTTTGACGCAGGCATAGAAACCTGAACAAAATAGATACCGGGAGTCAATGAATTAAGATTCAGCGAACAGATCATCTGATCTGTAGAAGTTTCCATCACCGATGTTCCGATCACAGAGATTATGCTGATATTCTTTACACCTTCATTGATAAACCTTACTACGCATTTATCTGTGGCAGGATTAGGACTTACAGAAAAATCTCCTTTACCGGCAACTTTATCGCCAATGCCTTGTAACACGTCGCCGGTAATCATGATATCATCAAGTTCCCAGGTAGATGCTGCTATGGCATCAGAAGTGTATTTAAATCCAACATAGACATGCGTTCCACTTGTCCCGCTAACGTTAATAGTGCCGGACGGAGCCCATACATAATTTCCTGCTGACCAGGTTGCTGTGAGTGGAGTCCAGGTGAAATCGCCCGGGTTTGTTACACCATCATAGTCATTTGAAATCAAGGCTTCCATTGGTGGACCTGTATATTTATAAGCTGACTGAAAGGTGAGTGCTTCATTGGTGTAATTGTTAAAATTCATTGCGGGAGAAATAAGCCAGTCTTCATTCACATTCGCCTGACCGGCATATCCACTCATTTTGCCACATGGACCACCATTGATCCCATGGATTGAGTCAACAACCCAAACTTCTGCCCCTGTAACACTTTTTACGATCCAGTTTGAGAAAGTTCTGTTTGTAAAATGAAGACTGTCAATGATTACAGTATTTGCCGTTGTTGCCGTAGCACTTGGGACAGTTCCATCGGTTTTGTAATTAATGAGTGCAGCTGAATTGGTGTATGGGAAAATTTTAAAGAAATATTGTTTATTTCCTGGTAAATTACCAAAAGCAGCATGCTGGATCCCCTGGAGAACATTAAGGGCACCATGTCCATCTGCCAGGTTTGCATCATCAGAAACTGGAGTTCCATCAACAGGGGCTACAATATTGTTCTGATCACTTGCAATAATAAGATAGGCTGCAGGAAGCTGAGCGCCAACAGCATCAGTCCATGCGAGGTTGATGGTAAATGGAGAAGTTGAAGCAATGAAATTGGTCGGATAATTTGTAGGTTCGGGTGCAGCGCTTCCGGTGTATCCTGTCCAGATTACATTATCAATGGTAACCTGTCCTGAGTTTGAACTGTCAGCCTGTTTGAACATCAGGGTAAAGTTTCCCGGTGTATTAACTACAACCGGCCCCGAGTTATTCAATGCACCCTGAACGGTACTAGTCACGTTCTTTACAAGAAGTCCATTTACAAAAAGGTTCAGGTTTACAGCGGTAGTGAATGGCTGTTTGTATTCGAAACTAATCGTTCCACAACCACCAGCGATGGAACCGGAGATGATTTTGGATGTGATAGGGCGTTTCTTGCCAAAAGTGGGTGAAGGGGCAACGATCACGGAGTCTCCACGGCTTTGTGTGTATGACCATGTAGAACCATCCTGTCCGGTGAAGGTACCATCATGGTAAGCATTGGCTGTTTCAGGATAGTTGTTGAAGTTTTCAGTACCCTGACCGATGGCGAAAAGGCCAACCGTTAAAAAGGTGACCAGTAATAGTAATTGTTTTTTCATAAGTTACAGATTAATTGATGATTATTGAATAATTAGCTTTTGAATATTGATAAGTCCGGTAATTTGATTTTTAACCTGAATGAAATATAAGCCATTAGTTATCCCGGGGATATTAAAATCAGCTTTTCCTGATTCAGTTTTTTTACTGCCAACAACAACGCCCATTCCTGACAACAAGCTGATTTCATAGGATGAGGGTGTATCGAAGACGATGGAAAATTTACCATCGCTGGCAGGATTCGGGAGTACAGAAAAGCCCTGTTTAGATGAAAAAACCGGAATTCCGGCAGGTCCAACCTGGATAAAACCGGGTTTGTATTTTTTACTTTGACCGGTAGCGTTGGTTACGGTGAGTGTAACATCATAGGCTCCCATTATATTGTATTTTATTGAGGGAGGTGTTTGCCCGGTAAATGTTTCAGGAACTCCCCTTTCAAACTCCCAGAACCATGAGGTAACACCACCGGTAGAGGCATCAGTAAAAACGACCGACTGCCCCAGGCTGATGGTGGAATCGCTGGTAAGGAAATTTGCCACTGGCAGATATGAACAACCTGCAAGCGGTGATGCGTAAAGCGAATCCCCGGCAGGTGTTTTTCCCTGATATTCAACGGCATGGCGCCAGTTTACCGCCAATGCATTGTTGGAACTGGGATCACATAGCTGAAGGGTAGGTCCTTTTCCATTGGCCATTGTATCCCATGGAAGTATTGGTAAATAATACACTGAATCGACAACATAGCCATAAAGATCCTTCAACACGATTGGTTCACCCTGGTTGGTTAGTGCAGAACCAGCATTCCATTGCATCGAAGGAACATTATAGGTGTTGGTAATATGAACTGAACTCTTACTTACCATTACGTAAGAATGAGAATTAAGCGTGGTTGCCGGGAAGGTAAATTCGATTCCTTTGCTGAAATAAAAGCCTGCCATATTAACGGGCTGGGTTCCATTGTTGTAGAGTTCAATAAATTCCAGGGAGTCACTGCCGGGGATCGGAGACCGGTAGTTGATCTCTGTCATAACGATCGGGGCATTGGTAGGTCCGGTAACGTGTATGTATGCAGATTTGCATGTAGTTTGCTGCCCCCATTGATTAGTGGCCGTAAGGCAGACAGTAAAGTCGCCAGTGAAATTGTAAGCAATTCCTGCCGGATTTTGCAAGTTTGAGGAACTTGGCGTTCCTCCATTGAAAGACCAGCTCCAGGTATCAGGACAGAATTTAGTTGAATCGAAAAAATTAATTGACTCGCCTACTGACAAATTTACCTTGCTGGCCGAAAAATCAGGCAGAGGCGCTATCACTTCACAGAGTGTGCTGAATGTCACATTCGCACCATATGCTGTTCCTGTTGTGTTTGTGGCATAAGCCCGGAGATTGTACGTTGTACTGGGGAGCAATCCGGTAATGTTACTGATGAATGCTCCCAGGGATCCCGGTTCAACGGTATGTGCCCCGGCAATGGTAGGATTGGAGGCGATGCTCCAGCATAAACCACGCGCGGTGATTGCTGATCCCCCGTTATTTGTAACATTTCCGCCACCGGTAGCCGTATTGAATGAAATATTTGTTACTGCCGGACTGGTTGATACAGCAGGCAAACCTGGTCCTGCCGGTGTAAGAGGCGTATCTGAATTTGAAAGGGTAACCACATCCCTGCGGAGTGCAGTGGTTGTGTTACCACCGCCGGGCCAAATGCCATTTGAACTCGTATTAAAGGCAAAAACTGTATTATCAGCGTTTCGTGATTCAACCCTTCGAACACCATTGGGATTGTTTGCCCCGATGGGAATCACCCCAACATAATCTCCTGCGGCTGCAGTTCCGGTTTGCATATAAACATCGTTTATCGGAACCGGCAATTCGAGGTTGGCAGACTGGGTAGGGAGCAATGGCATGATCATATAAGAAAAGAGCGGATCACCCGTTCCTGCCGCGTTGTCAAACATCAGCATGTATTTTCCATTTGACGGGGGGAGTGAACTTCCTTTGATAAAACAGCCGTCATCAGTAGTTGCGGTCGTTCTTTCTGTAACGCCCACATCCAGTGGAGTAAGAATTTTGGTTCCGATGTAAAGCGGGGAACCTGGCATTGCTCCCCCTGCAACCACCCAACCTATGCGTATGCTGTGTTGCTGACCTGCATCGAAACGGCTTGCGTTACCGGTAGGCTGATAAAAAACCCAGACCGGGCCTGAACTTCCGGTTGCATCCGTCGTGAAATAGTTTAAGAGACTTGTTGTCCCTGTGAAAATTGTTCCATTCCAATAGTTACCTGCACCATAGGTTGTGGCAGCTTCAGAGACCAATCCCAGTGCCGGTTTGAGGTCAAATGTTGTGTTGGCCGCTAATCCGTCAATTTTAAAACATACGGCAAATGCAGTCCTGGCATTGTTGGCAGACGCAGCAGTTTTTGCTCCAAAGTATTTCGGAATCACCAATTCAGTCACAGTTTGTCCGAATCCTTTGTTAAAAAAAATGAACATCAACAGAAGGGCAAACCCTAAAAATGTAAATCGCTGCTTCATAGTTACGACCTTTAAAATACCCAAGGGAATTAATCTACAAAATTGCTAAAAATTTTTGACTTTTCTAACTTATTTATTAACAAAAAACAAGGGCTGAACCTGTACTTGGTTCAGCCCTATCAGATTCATCCCAAAGACAGGTTTATTTATCCTTGACTTCTTCAAAATCAACGTCTGTCACTTCGTCGTTTCCAGACCCTTTTGAATTCTGCTGGCTTTGACCGGCATCATTCGGCTGACCTCCCTGCGGTTCATTCTGTGAAGCGTTTTTATACATCTCTTCACTGGCAGTCTGCCAGATTGCGTTCAGGTTTGCAATGGCGCCATCAATTGCAGCGAAGTCGCGGTTTTTATGTGCGCTTTTCAGTTCTTCCAATGCTTTTTCAATTGATGCTTTTTTATCGGCAGGAAGTTTATCTCCAAACTCCTTCAGTTGCTTTTCGGTTTGAAACACCAAACTATCGGCCTGATTCAGCTTATCAACTTCTTCTTTGGTTTTCTTATCGGCATCGGCATTGATTTGTGCCTCTTCACGCATACGCCGGATGTCTTCATCGGAAAGTCCGGAGGAAGCT
>CAIYJU010000072.1 GCA_903926565.1 uncultured Bacteroidales bacterium | reverse complement strand
CCTTTTATGATAACTTCTCAGGACTGCCTAAATACAACTTCATACATACACTTAATAATAAAGGTCTTCCTGATACTTTAGTAATTGATCCGTTAGCAACCTACGACCTTGTTATTAATACACTTCCTCCTGTACATGTTGATAGTATAAGGCTTCTCCCTGGTAAGCATACGATTATCGCGGCAAATGCGCCGCAAGGGTACATCAGTATGAAGGCAGCCAACAATGATAAAACGGCGCGTAACCTGGAATGCATAGTCAGGCTTCATGAAAAGAACGAAACTCTTAATGTTCAGAATTTTGGCGAAACCAGGCGATACCTCACGGGCAAATATGACCTTGAAGTGTTATCCCTGCCGAGGTTGTATATTGACGATGTGGATGTGAAGCAAAGCCATACTACTACTATCGAAATACCGCAACCAGGAATTGTAGTCATACGCAAATCATTTGCTGGTTATGGCAGCCTTTATGCCGAGCAAAACAGTAAACTGGTCTGGGTTTATGAACTACGTGAAAATCTGCCACAGGAAACGCTTATTCTGCAACCAGGTAATTACCGTGTTGTATATCGTTCAAAAAGCATGAGACGCTCGCTTTATACGGTTGAGAACCGCTTCACCATTCAACCTGGAATGACAACAGACGTAAAAATATTTAATGATTGAAATAATTCTGACCTTCTATGACTGAGAAATACCCTGTATTAGGAATGAAAGACACACGTTCTGGCTTTGGAGCCGGATTGCTCGAATTGGGGCATAGTAATCCCGAAGTTGTTGCATTATGTGCAGATCTGATCGGATCGCTTAAGATGGAAGCATTTGTTGAAGCTTTCCCAAATCGCTTTTTCCAGGTTGGAATTGCAGAGGCTAATATGATTGGAATAGCTGCAGGGCTTACCATTGGCGGAAAAATACCATTTACAGGAACATTTGCTAATTTTTCTACCGGCAGGGTTTATGACCAGATAAGGCAGTCGGTGGCATATTCCAACAAAAATGTTAAAATATGCGCTTCCCATGCAGGTATCACACTTGGCGAAGATGGAGCAACTCATCAGATCTTGGAAGATATCGGACTAATGAGGATGCTTCCAAATATGACAGTTATCAACACTTGCGATTATAACCAGACAAAAGCTGCCACAATAGCTGTTGCAAAGCATACCGGACCTGTTTACCTGAGGTTCGGCAGACCAAAAGTTCCGGTCTTTATCCCTGATGACCAGCCATTTGAAATTGGAAAAGCCTTGCTACTAAACGAAGGCAAGGATGTTTCTATTTTCGCTACTGGCCATCTGGTATGGACAGCCCTTGAGGCTGCAAAGATTCTTGAATCAAAAGGTATTAGTGCTGAAATAATAAATATCCATACCATTAAACCTTTGGATGATGCTGCAATCATACAATCGGTGAATAAGACAAAATGTGTGGTAACAGCCGAAGAACATATGATGAATGGTGGAATGGGCGATAGCATCGCACAATTATTGGCAAGATGTCTTCCATCGCCATTGGAGATGGTTGCTGTGAATGATAAGTTCGGCGAAAGTGGAATTCCGGAAGAACTTATGGTAAAATTTGGCCTCGACACTCCACATATTGTTGAGGCTGCTTTACGCGCTATCGCTCGTAAAGCTTAAGTCAAATTTTAAATTTCGGCCGAATTGTATTGCCAGCCGTTTATGCTAACAAATCAGCTTACCGCTATGGCAGAAATGTCTGACCAGCAACTTCTCGACTTGCTAAGCAAGCAAGAAACACATCGTTATGGTTTCGATTTACTAATGCGGCAATTTCAGGAACGCATTTACCGTCACGTGCGCCATCTGGTGATATACCATGACGATGCCGACGATATTGTTCAGAATACATTCATTAAAGTATGGAACAATCTCTCTTCTTTCCGCGAAGATTCAAAACTATACACCTGGATTTACCGGATTGCT
>CAIYJU010000071.1 GCA_903926565.1 uncultured Bacteroidales bacterium | reverse complement strand
TCAATGTTTCAGGCACATCATGGAATACTGAACCGGTTACCGGGGATGAGGTGATTTTTGTAAATCCGGTTCCGGCAGTTTCTGAACGGTAAACATTGAAACCTTTCACGAAGCCATTCGTTTCAGGCATCCATTGCAGCGTTACGTTGTCCTTGGCTGACTGAGCCCTCAGGTTCTGGGGATATGGCAGCAATTGTTGTTCTGCAAGGGTTGCCAGGGCACCCCCTGTCACCTTTTTCAGGTATGGCACATTGCAGTTGCCAAGCGTATCTGAGGGCATATGCCAGTTTGGGCTGAATGCGATCTCTTCGAAGTAAGTGGAAGGAAACCCGAAAACCCAATATGGGAAAGAATCTGAGCCACTGTTCATGTTATTCTGAGGAAATACTACCGAAAGATCTGTGTAGCGTTCTGTTGCAGCTGCGGCAGCAAGACTTGCCCACTCAAATCCCAGGTACTGGTAAATTTTAACCTGGGCGAGATTTTCGGGATTGTTGGAGATCATGTCAAGATTGAGCATGTATCGTATGTCAATTCCTGTTTCCCTCGCTTTGGAGGAAGATGCCCTGGATCCGAAAAGTCCAAGTTCTTCTGCAGCAAACAGGGTAAACTGGATGGTTGCATCAGGTTGGTAGCTGAACAATTTCATCACCCTTGCAATCTCTAAAGCAGCGGCCACGGCAGTACCGTTGTCATTCACCCCCGGTGCATTGTTGAATGGATCAGGTGAACAGTATGAATCCCAGTGTCCGCCAACTACATAGATTTCGGATGGGGCTGAGGAGCCGGTGAGTGTGCATACCACATTGTATTGCCAGGCACTGTCAGAAAACCCTCCCCAATTCTGTATAACGAGGTAAAATGAGTCGAGTTTCACATCGGTGTAACCATAAGACCGGAACTTATTCATCAGGGATGTGGCGATCTCCTTATTGTTATCATTCATCAGGAACCTTGAACCCATGTTTTGCAACTCCTGCAAGGTTATACGCATAGAGTCTGCATTGACGGCATTAACCATTGAAGCAATTACCGGGTTGGTTGCAGTCGGGTTTTTCTGTTGAGCGAATGGTGTATCTGAATAACGGGTGAATTGGTCAGAAGGATTTTGACGCTTTTCAACCAGCTTCGAATCAGTAAATTGGGCGTTTGCTGATATTTGATACATAAGAATCAGCAAAAAGAAAGCAAGTTGTAGCAGATTTTTCATATAAGTGGCCTTAAGGTTTATGGAATGGTAGAAATTTTGGATAAATATAGGACAAGGGTCAGAGACATAATGTTACAAATCGACCAACACACAAAATATTCGTTGAATGACCAGGAATACTTGGTATATCCAAAAAGGACTGATTATTCATTGTTTGTAGATGACCGGCATACCCTGAAACCAACATACCCGTATCTGAATGAGGGATTGGCACTCTCACGGTCGGCTATCCGAAGGCCGGCATTATCATAGAACCAGCTTCCTCCCCGGATGATATGGAAAAATCCTCCGGATGGGCCTGCAGGATTCTCTGTGCCTGATTCTTTATACCAGGTTGGTGAATAGAAATCTGAACACCATTCAAACACGTTACCGCTCATATCATGAATGCCAAGTTCATTTGCTTCTTTCCTGCCTGCCGGGTGTGTCGTTCCCTTTGAATTCCCTACATTCCATGCGACCTTCCAGTCAATATTTCCTCCACTGAATTTATAACCTTTTGAAAGTAAGCCGCCCCTGGCAGCATATTCCCATTCAGCTTCTGTAGGCAACCGGTATTGCATCTTTGTTAATTCGTTTAATTTGTTGATAAACGCTTCAACATTATACCAGCTAACCCGTTCAACAGGGCAGCTGTCACACCCTTCAAAATAGCATTTATTGGTGTCTTTATCCATGACTGACCTCCATTGATACTGAGTGATTTCATATTTTCCGATGAAGAAATCACTCACGCTTACCTGGTGGACCGGTCGTTCATCCTCCCCACCAAGATTGGATCCCATGTTGAATTTTCCGCCCTTGACAAATACCATTTCAGGAGTTATGCCCTGTGCTGATAAAAAAAGCCATGAGATGAAAAACAACCCGGATGTAACAATAGATTTCATTATTATACATCTGTTTGAAATGGTATTACAGAAGGCAGGGTGTTCGTTAAATCAAATTGATGACCACTTTGTGCAGATTATTTAACAGAAACCTTAATATACATAAATGCTTTAAGTACTTCCTTTGCTTCTGACATGCTCCCACACTGGAAAACCTGTTCATCCAACCTGTCGGAGGAACCTGGCGAATCATATTTTTTGAGACAATCCTTACATTCAACCAACACCCCTGTTGAAGGACCATCAATGATAACGAATGGAAACCATTCTGACCTGGTTTTGTGATTGAATGCATTTTTGATCGTCACATCCCTGATGTTGAACCTGTAGATTTCTTCAGGGGCATTGATGGACATATTCCCGGATTGGTCAATCCCGAGAATAATGGAATATGACAAACGGTCATTGATAAAATTGATGGCTTCGGGTATGTTTTTATATGTGCCTGTCCTCAATCCGGTTACGTTTCTGAGCCCGGGAATTTTTGCAGGGTCAAGATCTGTAAAGCTGCTTTTAAGATAGTACAATACAGGGATTATTTTATAGGCGTTGACTCTGCCGGGAGTTTGAAAAGACTTGCGGCAAAGTGCCTCTTTATTGCTGCTGTTGCTTTTAAGCTCGATGCAGAAATCACCGTAGATTCTGACTTTTGAGCCGTCGCTTGCATCATTGTATGCGAATTCAGCTTGTTTCAGGTTGACCCTGAAGATGTCATCAGGGGCGTTGATCGTCATAATTCCCTGATCATCAACACCTGTGATCATTGAATAGGAGAGGTTGTCGTTGATAAAATCGATGGCCTCACTGATGGTCTTGGTTCCCAGGGTTGTATCGCTGACTTTGAGCTTTTTATCTCCCGGTAATAAGCTTTTCTGATCAGCTGTATAGAGTTTCTTCAAATGTTTAAAAGCAGCAATTACTTCGTTCGCTTCTTTCTCCGATTCACAAAGGAATGACTGGCGGCTTGTCTTTTCAGAAAGGAACTTGTGGTCATAATGCTCAATGCAATTATCGCCGAAAACCCTCACCCTGGCATCATCATTCCCCCCGTTGTAGTTGAACGATACCTCGCGGAGTTTAAATTTTATTTTCTCATCCGGGGCGTTCATGGTAACTGTTCCATCCGGATCGATCTTTTGCAGAACTGAATGTGAGAGACGGTCATTGATATAGTCTTTTGTTTGGTCAGCCGTTGAATACTGGGCATAATTGCTGGTTGCAAATAGAACAGAGACCATCATTACCAGGGTAATGCGAGTTAGACTGTATAGGTTCATAAGTTTGGGATTAGGGATATGTTTTTTCTTTGACGATGGTGTTTATGGCAGGTTACAGTTTTAGCCTTATGGTTTTCATGAAAACTGCAGAGCGCTGAGGTTTCTGTATAATCCGTCCTGCAGAAGAATGAGTTGGTCGTGTGTTCCTTGTTCGACAATCTGTCCATTGTTGAGCACCAGGATGTGATCAGCCTGGCGGATGGTGGAAAGCCTGTGGGCGATCACGATGGAGGTGCGACCTTTCATCAGTTTCTCAAGCGCATCCTGCACCAGTCTTTCCGATTCGGAATCAAGGGAGGAGGTGGCTTCATCGAGGATCAGTATTTTTGGATCCTTGAGCACGGCACGGGCAATGGCAATCCGCTGGCGTTGTCCCCCCGAAAGCTGGGTGCCTCTCTCTCCAACCAGGGTGTCCATCCCATCGGGGAAATTGCTGATGAAATCCCAGGCATTGGCTTTCCTTGCAGCTGCTTCTATCATTTCTTCAGAGGAACCTGGTCTGCCATACTCAATGTTTTCGCGGATGGTACCCCCAAACAGGAAGATATCCTGCGGAACAACCGCCATCTGGCTTCGCAATGCTGATAGAGGGATCGTCATGCTTTGTTTTTCGTCAAAGCTGATCTCACCGGCAACAGGGTCATAGAGCCTTAATAGCAATGATACAAAAGTGGATTTTCCGGCTCCGCTCGGTCCCACCAGTGCAACCAGCGTGTCAGGCTGTATGGTCACATTCAGGTCGGTAAGCACCTGCATTTCTGGTCGCGAAGGATAATGAAAACTGACCTTGTTGAACCTGATACTGCCGTGAAGAATCTGATCTGGTGAAAGTTGATCGATTTCTTCAACAGTTTCTTCCGGCTCATTGAATATTTCCAGCAGATCTTCAGTTGCACCAATAAATTTCTGAACGCGGGTAAAAACATCGGCCATTCCACCAATCGTACCCCCAATAAACATTGAATAGATCACAAAGGAAAAAAGCTCCCCTGTGGCCAGTTCTCCTGCAGCCAGAAGAGCAGATCCTCTCCAGATAACGGCAGTCATTGCCCCGAAAATTCCAAATATCGTGAAAGATGAAAATGCCCCTCTCAGTTTTCCATTTTTAATTCCGGTTTGGGCAATTTCAATGGTTTTTCCCTTGTAGCGGGCCATTTCGAAAAACTCATTGGTAAATGTTTTAACGCTTTGAATCCCCTGCAGAGTCTCTTCAACAATGGTGTTGGAGTCAGCCACCTGGCTCTGGGCCTGTTTGCTTAACTTCCGGATATAGCGACCGAAAACAACAACCAGTACCATGATTACCGGAACAACCGCCAGCATGAACAAGGTAAGCTTAAAAGAGGTAAACATGAGCAGGGTAACTCCGCCTATGATGATGATCAGCTGACGGAGGAATTCGGCCAGGGTGCTTGTCAGTGCGTCCTGCAGCAAAGTGATGTCGGATGAAATCCTGCTGTTAAGTTCACCAACCCGGCGGTGCAGGAAAAATTTCATCGGCAGCCGGATCAGATGGTTGAAGGTGCTTTGCCGCAGATCGGCCAGGGTTTTTTCGGCAACGTGTACAAAAAGGTAAATCCGGAAATATGAACAAATTGACTGTACGACCAGTACCGCTACGAGGATTAATGCAATCCGGTTGATCTCCAGAGCCAGTTTTCCCTGGTTTCCCAGGTCGACGAGCTGTCCAAGCAGCTTCGGAAAGGCGAGGCTGGCGCCACTCGAACCAAGCAGAAACAGTATCCCCAGGGCATATTCGTATTTATATGGTTTAATATAGCTGTAGAGCTTGAATAGCTTCCTTAACCCGGGCAATGTGATCTTCTTTTTCTGATCCTCCATTATTTCTCTTTCGTTTTTAGCGGATATTATCAGGAATAAACCTGGTTGCAAAGGTCACCATATTATTTGCATTCCACACAAGTGATGAACCAAAAGCATGAAACCCATCGATAATTGTTAATTTTGCAGAAAACAGAACAAATGGCTGACAAATTAGCAGTTGATATCCGTTCCGAAATCGGGGATCTTGAATCGGTGATCATCCATTCCCCTGGTGCTGAAGTTGAGAACATGACACCGGAGAATGCCGAACGGGCCCTTTACAGTGATATTCTAAACCTTAATATCGGACTGGCCGAATATGGCCAGCTGCAGGGTGTTCTCTCGAAAGTTGCCCAAACTCATGAGGTCAGGGACCTGTTGTGTCAGGTTGTTCAAATCCCTGAGGCAAGAGAGGAACTTGTCGGGAATATCTGCAGGAACGAAAATACAGAAGGTGTTCGCGACTATTTATTGGATTTGCCAGCCAGTTTACTTTCAACCGCCCTTATTGAAGGAGTGTTGATGGAGAAAGACAATCTCACCAAGTTCCTGAATAAGGGCAGGTACGAGCTGATGCCGTTGCATAACTTCTTTTTTATGCGTGATTCTGCAGTGTGCCTGTCAAATAAGGTGATCATTTCAAAAATGGCCAGTGTGGTGCGTGAACGCGAATCGATCATCATGGAAGGCATATTCAGGCACCATCCGAAATTTGGGGTTGAAACCATTAATCCCGTTCACTGGCCTCATGGATCGAACATCACGATCGAAGGAGGTGATGTAATTGTTGCAAGGGAGGATGTCTTACTTGTTGGCACCGGCGCTCGCACAACTTCCCAGGGGATTGATTTCCTCCTTGCCTGGTACAAGCAGGAGAAACTCTCCAAACATATCCTGGTACAGGAACTGCCGTTCAAACCTGAGTCCTTTATTCACCTCGACATGGTTTTTACTTTCCTCGATCACGACAAATGCATGGTATACGAACCAGTAATCCTCAAGCCCAATAAATTGCAGACGGTTCATATCATTGTAGAGCAGGGTAAAGTGGTTTCGATTTTCAATGAAGATAATCTGCTTAGCGCATTGAATAAACTTGGTTTTGGGTTAGAACCCGTAATCTGCGGTGGTACAGCAGATCCATGGACTCAACAGCGCGAACAGTGGCACTCCGGGGCAAATTTCTTCGCCATCTCACCCGGCAAAGTGATCGGATATGCCAGGAATACATATAC
This sequence comes from uncultured Bacteroidales bacterium, assembly GCA_903926565.1. GTDB lineage: Bacteria > Bacteroidota > Bacteroidia > Bacteroidales > FEN-979 > CAIVAT01. The sequence goes on along the minus strand of CAIYJU010000071.1, from coordinate 15,461 downwards.
ATTGGATGAATTATCAAAGCATGGATTTGAGATCATCAAAGCCAAGTCGATTGTAAAGTGTCACACCGATATCAAAGATTATAAGAAATGTGTAATTGCCATTGAGGGAAGTGAACTCGCCCGGGGGGGCGGAGGAGCAAGGTGCATGACGATGCCGGTGAAAAGAAAGGTTTTGTAGTTTTATTGTTTGATGAATTACAGTAAGTTATGCTAAAAATAGAAAAGTATTTTCTGAAAACATCCCTGTTGCTGCTCATCTGCATGCCTGGTAAAATGGCGGAATGTCAGATCCAATATACACCGTATGATAATTTGCCGGGTATCTGCAAAAGTTATAAGCCTTCATATGAGGAAAGTTTTCCATACTGGGCGAAGCTGCTTTACTCTTTCCCGGTAAATTTTAATGAGATAAGCAAGGAATACCGGCAGTATAATTCATTACAGCGTGATGAGAAAACCGCTGTTGAGCGGTATTTCAAAATTTGGTCGAAGGTGATTGAACCTCTCAGCCTTGAGGATGGAACCATCCGGCTTCCGGATGTGGACCAGTACTACCGAAATCTGGATGAAGCCCGAAAGGAACCCGGTCATGGCAGTCGGGCATTTTCAATAAATGCTTCTGCCTGGACATTTCTTGGCCCTAAAGAGACCTTCTGGCTCAATGAATCCGGTGCTGCCACGCCACCATCTTCCTGTCCATGGCAAGCCAATGTCTACTCCTTTGATGTGGCAAATTCAAACAACAATATAATTTATGCCGGTACTGAAACCGGTTACATGAATAAAACCACCGACAAAGGAGTAAACTGGCAGCTGGCCGGACAGAATTATCCTTTTGGAGGAGGGATTACTGCAGTAGCCGTGCATCCTTCAAATCCCGGGATTGTTTATGCTGCAGCCGGAAAACAGGTGCATAAAACAACTGACGGTGGCATAACATGGACGCCGATGCTTCTGTCAGGAAACTTGTTCTATGCCGACCGTCTTAAAATAGATCCTTTAAATCCACTAAAAGTGGTCGCAGCTTCCTCTGATGGACTTTATATCAGTACAGACGGAGGGTTAACCTGGGTGCGAAAATGGACTGCCCCCGTGTATGACATCGAATTCATGCCAAATGACAATTCACAGGTGTTCGGACTTACCCGGGCCAACAGTAAATTTTCTCTGATCATCTCTGCAGATGGCGGGCAAACATTCCAGGCCCAGGCAGCTTTTCCGAATACCATCCCCGAATCCAGCGGAGGGCTGCTTGCAATGACTCCGGCCAATCCGAATATGATGCTGGCAATCCTGTTGAGTGCGAACAATACCCCCTATTTGCTGAAGGGCACCCTGACAGGGTCACTGTGGAGCTGGGTTCTGTTGGCAACAGGATCAACGAGTTCATTTCCAATGAATAATGGGCAAGGGTACTTCGATCTGGCAATGGAAATATCACCTGTAAATGAAAGCAGCTTCTTTGTTGGAACCACCACTTTATATAAAACCGTGAATGGAGGCACCTCCTTCAACGCGGTGGGCGGCTACTCCGGAAGCTTTAGCATACATCCTGATATCCAGGATATGAAAATGCTCCCAAACGGAGATACCTGGGTCTCGACCGATGGCGGCATGAACCTTTCAACTGATAATTTCACCCTGGCATCCAATTATTTCCCGAGGGTCAACGGGCTCACCGGATCTGATATGTGGGGATTCGACCAGGGCTGGAACGAAGATATCCTGGTTGGGGGGAGGTATCACAATGGAAATACGGCCATATCTGATTTTTATCAGCCCAAGGCACTGCGCATGGGGGGAGCCGAATCACCAACAGGTTGGGTGCTCCAGGGCAAAAGCCGCCATGTGGCATTCGATGATCTTGGCAATGGATGGATCCTTCCTCAGAGTGCAGAAGGCAAACCTGAAGGGCGCTTTATATTCAGCAAATATCCGAACATGGATGAATACGGAGGAAGAAGAAGCAACCTGGTGCTTCATCCGAATTATTACGGAACCCTTTTCCTTGGAGAAGGAACCGGGTTTTGGAAGAGTACCGATATGGGCGTAACCTGGGATCTGTTATATAATTTTCCGGCCAGGGTTCGCTACCTTCAAATCAGTTACAGCAACCCTCAGGTAATATATGCCGATATTGTTGGCGGAGGTTTATGCAGAAGCCAGGATGGCGGTGTTACATGGACTTTAAAACCATCCCTGACCAGTCCGCCATACGGAACAACCGCCTGGAAAGGCAAACTCTTCATTGCAATATCTCCGGTTGACGAAAATCTTATATACGCTTGCCTGCAGAACGGAACATGGTCGGCAGATATTGGGAAGGTTTTAAAATCAGCTGATGGTGGAGATACCTGGCAGGACTGGACCGGAACCCTGTCGGAATACATGAAATGCATGGTGGTTCAACCTGATTCGGCAGGGAATGACCTTGTTTACCTTTTTACCAATGCCACAAATGGTAAGACCGCAAAGGTGTTTTACAGGAAAGCCGGGTTTGCCGACTGGGTTTCATACAACAACAACTTTCCGGCCGGTATGACGGTTAACCTTGCATTGCCATTTTTCAGGGATGGCAAGCTGAGGGTAGCGGGCAATGGCGGGGTTTGGGAATCTCCCATGGCAGACACGATTTACAATCCCATTGTAAACCCGTGGATAGAAAAGGCACACTACGATTGCATCATGGATACCCTTTTTTTTGATGATCATTCTATTACAGACCACTCGGGTGTATCCTGGCAATGGAGCATTACACCCGCACCATCGTGGATCGATAACTCCTCCGTCAGAAATCCCAGGGTGGTTTTGGGAAATCCCGGTACGTATGATGTTAGCCTGACTGTTATAAAAAATGGACTAAGCTATTCTAAAACTGTTTCCGGCATGGTTGATGCAACAAACTGCCCGTCAATCTACAACTGTGATAATCCGGCTGAAATCCCAAAGGATATGTGGTCACTGGTTTATGTTGACAGTGAGGAACATAATTATCCCGGCCTGGCGGCCATGAGTTTCGACGATGATCCAACGACGATCTGGCATACCCGTTGGAGTACGGGCACTGATCCATACCCACACCAGATCCAGATCGGGTTGCATACAAGGTACAAAATAAGTAAATTCACCTACCTGCCACGCAATGACGGGGAAAACGGCCGCATAAAAAACTATGAACTCTACGTAAGTGACGATACCCTTCAATGGGGAACTCCTGTGAAGACAGGGTTTTTCGTCAACACCGCGGCCCCGCAAACAGTAACCCTGGATACCATAAAAGCCGGAAGTTATATCCGCCTGGTTGCCCTTTCGGAGGTGAACGGAAATCCATGGGCTTCTGCTGCAGAGTTCAGCCTGACCGGATGTGTGGATTGGCCGGCAGGGGTGAGTTCTGATGCATTCAGGAATGAACTTACTGCCTTCCCCGTTCCAACCTCGGGTGTTGTTGAAGTCACCCTGCCGGCAGGAGACAGATTCCATTTCAAGGTTGTCTCCTCCACCGGCCGGCTGCTCGGTGAAGGCATGATAGAAAATTCTTCAGGTTCATGGCAGTTCGACCTTGGTAAAAACAGCAAGGGTGTTTACCTGTTTCAACTTACCAATGAAAGGGATGTGACCTATCGGGTAAAAGTTGTAAAAAATTAAAATATCATCTGTTGACAAAAAGTCAGCAGTCAAATCATGTAATATTATAAAAAAAATAAGAATGAACAAGTTTCAACTGATCCTTATCCTGCTCCTGGTCTGCTTTTCAACGACCTTCAAAACGTACTCCTGTACAAATCTGATCGTCACAAAAGGAGCAAGCAAAGATGGCTCCGTGATGATCACCTATTCGGCAGATTCGCATACCCGGTACGGTGCAATCGCCTTTTATCCGGCTGCTGATCACAATCCCGGAGACCGGTGTGAGGTCTATCATTATGAAAACGGGATGTTACTTGGTATTATCCCGGAAGTGCCTCATACATATTCTGTTGTTCAGTTTATGAATGAACACCAGGTTGCCATTGGAGAAACTACCTTTGGCGGATTGGATTCACTGGCAAACCAGCCTGGGGCTATCCTGGATTACGGCTCACTGATGAAGATCGGTCTTCAAAGGTCAAAAACAGCCAGGGAGATGATCATGGTCATAACAGAATTGGTTGAATTATACGGGTATGCTTCCGGTGGCGAATCTTTTTCCATTTCTGATGCAAAGGAAGCCTGGATCATGGAGATCATCGGAAAAGGCAAATATGAAAAAGGAGCGGTGTGGGTTGCACGTCTTATTCCAGACGGATATGTCAGCGGCCATGCAAACCAGGCACGGATTACAACATTCCCCATTCAGAAATCGAATAACTGGAATGATCCGGGTCAGAATGTGTACCACTCGACGGATGTTGCCAGTTTTGCAAAAAAACATGGTTTTTACAAGGGGAATGATGGCGATTTCAGTTTCTCTGATGTATATAATCCCCTTGGTTTTGGAGGAGCACGCTTTTGTGATGCCCGTGTGTGGACCTTTTTCAGAAAAGTAAATCAGTCAGTGCGCGATAATCCGGAGTACACCCGTTATGCACAGGGTCAGTTTGCACATCATCCCGAAAATGTCTCCGGAGGGAAGAATCCAAACGGTTATGTTTCTAACCGGTTGCCATTATGGGTGAAACCTGACTCTCCGGTAGAACTTCAATCTGTCATGGCAGCCATGCGTGACCATTATGAAGACACTCCACTCGATATGCGGTATGATCTTGGAGCAGGCCCTTTTCATTCCCCTTACCGCTGGCGGCCAATGGAATTTAAGGTCGACAGTGTGATGTATTTGAATGAACGTGCAATTGCCACGCAACAAACAGGTTACACATTTGTGGCACAATCCAGAAGCTGGCTTCCTGACCCCATTGGTGGAATATTCTGGTTTGGTGTGGACGATGCCGACGGCTGTGTTTATGCGCCTGTGTACTGCGGTATCAGGGATGTCCCGCAAAGTTATAAAAGAGGCAATGGGTCGATGATCACATGGTCCGACAACTCTGCTTTCTGGACCTTCAGCCAGGTGAATAACCTCGCATATTCCAGGTACGATCTGATTCATCCTGAGATTGAGAAATACCAGGCTGAACTTGAGCAACGATTTTATCGTGAAACAGAAATTGTTGATTCAAAGGCAGCTGCACTCTATGTGGAAAGTCCGGAGGCGGGTTGTAATTATGTAACCGATTACGCTGTCTATTCCGGAAACCTTCTTGTTGCCAAATGGAACAATTTTTATCATTACCTTTTTATGAAATTCATCGATGGAAATGTCAAACAAACCCGTGGATTTCAGCTGCTCGACAATGGCAATGAAAAAGGGGTTCCAAAGAAGCCCTCCCAGCCGGGTTATGGCAAGGATTGGGAGCAGAGGATGATTGAAAACACCGGGGAGCGGTTCAAGGTGTCCGAAGCCAAATAATTTCTAACTTTGCACCCAATTTATTTTAAACAATTTATAAAATTTTGACAAAGAAAGCAACCGTTATCGTTGGTTTGAGTGGTGGTGTTGATTCTTCAGTGGCAGCTTACCTTCTCAAAGAGCAGGGGTACGAGGTTATTGGTGTAACCATGGCAATCTGGGATGGCCAGTATAAATCAACAGGGAAACACGCCTGTTATGGTTCCGATGAAGAGGAAGAGATTCATGAAGCCCGTGAAGTAGCCAAAAAATTGGATATTCCCTATCATGTATTCAATTGTTCGGCAGAATACAAACAGGCCGTGCTCGACTATTTTAAATCTGAATACCTTGCTGGCAGAACGCCGAATCCTTGTATCCAATGCAACCAGTTGATCAAATTCGGCATGCTGCCAGCCATGGCAGGGAAAAGCGGGATCTCATTTGATTTTTTTGCAACAGGACATTATGCGAGCGTGGAATTCAGTGAAAAATATGGCAGGTATGTGTTGAAAAAGGCTGCTGATCTGAAAAAGGACCAGACTTATTTTATCCACCGGTTATCACAGGACCAGTTGTCCAGGGCACTTCTTCCGATTGGCGGGTTCAACAAGCCTGATATCAAGGAACTGGCTCGAAAAGTGGGAATTACCATCGAAGACCTGGAGGAGAGTCAGGATTTTTACAGTGGAGATTATAAGGATCTGCTTGAGGTTGAAGACCAACCAGGTGACATTGTTGACACCAGGGGAAAGGTTCTTGGCCACCATCTGGGGATCTGGAATTATACCATTGGCCAGAGAAAGGGGTTGGGAATCGCCCATACCGAACCGCTTTACGTTGTCAGTCTCAACAAAGAAGAGAATACAGTTGTTGTGGGTGTTCGTGAAGAGACCTTCAAAGCTTCCTTTATCGTATCCGACATGAATTGGGTAGCTCTGGCCTCATTGGATCAACCAATGGATTGTACAGCAAAAATCCGGTCAGCACAAAAAGAACGCGATGCAAGAATTGAACCGATGGAAAATGGTGAAGTGAAAGTCACCTTTTTTCATCCGAATGATGCAATCACCCCTGGTCAATCTGCGGTTTTTTATGAAGATGATTTCGTCCTGGGTGGAGGAATCATAAAAAAAATAATAGAATAAAAGATCAATATTTATTATTCGCTAATCACTATCCGATATTCAAAACACCATGAAAAAATCAATTACCTTACTCTTCTTGCTGGTCACATCCATGATCATGTATGCCCAAAAGGGAGAAATCACAGCCAGGGAGTTGCAAGATTATGTCTCATATCTTGCCTCCGACTCCTTAAAAGGTCGTAAACCCGGCACCCCGGAAATCAATGCAGCGGCCACTTACATCCTGGATCATTTTAAAGCTGCAGGGCTGAAACCTATGGGGGAGAATGGCTTTCAATGGTTTGATATTGTTACTGATGTTAAACTGGGCGATAAAAACGGACTCTCCTTTGATGGATTCGAAGCATCGATTCGCAAGGATTTTATCCCACTCTCATTTTCAAGCAGTGCAACGGTAAACGCCCCGGTCATCTTCGCCGGATACGGATTCGATATCGATATCGACAGCCTGAAGTGGAGCGATTACAAAGGCATTGATGTGAAGGGCAAATGGGTTATGGTGTTCCGGGCGGATCCCGAAATTGATAATTCAGACAGTAAATTTATCCCGTTCAGCGATGTGAGAAGCAAAGTGTTGGGAGCAAAGGATAAAGGTGCAGCAGGTGTCTTGCTTGTTACCACCAAAAGTGTTGAAAAAGAGGATAAGCTTATGCCCCTCGTGGCAGAGAACAATGAAGTTACTGCAGGAATTCCGATAGTGAGCATTACCAGGGAACTTGCAAATAAAATTCTTGCCAAAACAGGAATATCTGTTGATAGCCTCGATCGCGCCATTATTGCGTCAAAAGCGCCAAACAGTTTTTCAACAGGAATTACCCTGATTGGAACCACCGAAGTTATTCAGAAACGGGAGAAGACTGCAAACGTCATTGCAGTTCTTGAAGGAAGCGACCCCATGCTGAAGGAGGAATACATGGTGATCGGCGGACATTATGACCATCTTGGATTTGGCGGCGCAGGTTCCGGCTCACGGATGCCGGATACCAATGCCGTTCACAACGGAGCCGACGACAATGCATCCGGCACTGCCATGGTCATGGCATTGGCCAACCGTCTGGCATTGGAAAAGGGGAAGACCAAACGGAGCATTATTTTTGTCGCCTTTAGTTCAGAAGAGATTGGACTGCTTGGGTCCAAGTATTTTGTTGATCATCCCCCGGTGGAACTGAAGAAAATTAAAACCATGTTTAATTTCGACATGGTCGGACGATTCGAAAAAGATAAAAATTCCATCTCACTGAGCGGTACGGGAACATCCATTGAAGCCGATTCCCTTCTTAAACCGCTTGAAAGCAGCCTGCCATTTGCAGTAGTGCATTCACCCGACGGCTATGGCCCTTCGGATCATGCGGCTTTTTATTCTTCCAACATTCCGGTATTCTATTTCAACACCGGCGTTCATACCGACTATCATACCCCATTTGATGATACGGAGAAACTTGACTTCGATGCCGGAAAATTAATTGGAGATTTTGCCGCCAGTATAATTCTTGGGGTTGACAATCTTCCGAAGGCATTGACATTCAAGGAATCGGGGAAAAAGGAGCAGGCCGGTCGCTCTGGCCGCAGGCTTAAAGTTACATTGGGAATTATGCCCGATTTTGCAGGAACCGAGAAAAAAGGGTTGCGCATCGACGGGGTGACAAAAGATGGACCTGCCGATAAAGGTGGTATGAAGAAAGGAGATATAATTACCGGTGTAAATGGCAAGGGAGTTGGAAATATCTACGAATATATGACACGCCTGCAAAGCCTTAAACATGGCATGACGGTAAATGTTGAGATAATCAGAGACGGCAGGAATGAGGTCCTGATCATCCAGCTTTAACCTGTCCACGTCTCACGTTTCACGATTTATAATATGTTACTCCAGTCATTTTTTACTGAAGCCTTTTTCCTGAAGTTTATTAAATTTTCCCTGGTTGGATTTTCAGGGGTTTTTGTCGATTTTGGAACCACTTTCATATGTAAGGAGGTTCTTAAAATTCAAAAATATGTGGCGAATACTTGTGGGTTTGCGTTGGCTTCAACAACCAACTATTTCATGAACCGGATGTGGACCTTTCACAGCACCAACCCGAATGTAATGCTCGAATTTACAAGGTTTTTCTTCATCGCACTGATCGGCCTGCTCATCAACCTGATGATCATCTGGGCCATGTCAGGAAAGTTCAGGGTGAATTTTTATGTTTCCAAATTGGTAGCTACCCTGCTGGTTACCTTATGGAATTTCCTTATAAACGCTTATTACACTTTTGCCTGATACCGGGTTTTGCAACGAATTTCATCACCTGCCCTGAACTATTTGGTCTCAGCTCCTGGCATCGTTGAAGGGATGATGATGATGAAATCCGCCTTTGCTGCATCTGTTTTCGAAATCGTGTCAATATTTTCCTGCTCAATGCAGGAAATGGTGAGAATTTTAAGGTCAAAACTTGTCTTGCGGATCGCCTGTTTAACATACCAGACCATGCTTTCGTAGTTGTCACTGTGGTAAGATCCATTGAAATGGAGCATGGTCTTTCCTTCAAAGGCGCCATTTTTCATCAGGAAATGAGCCATGGTAGCATCTTTTAAAGCCTGGGCTTTCCCAAGGTTTGCTGTCATATGTGCCGGCATCCCGTCACCGACATTTTTAACAATACCCGCATAACAGTCAAGGGTGTCGGGATATTTTATCGGAAGCGGAGCGATCATGCCGCGTTCCATGGCATTGATGCTGTCAAGCCCTTCAAATCCCTTGTTGTTTACCAGTGCGGCAAACCGTCGTGGAATGTTTGTTGCAATAAGCCTTATTCCTTTTTCCCTTGCGAAATCAACGATCGGAGCATAGTCGGTTCTGTAGTTTGGCCACAGTTTTGCTTCAGCCTCAAAATCTTTTTTACGAATCATTTTAGAAAGATATTCGTTGATAAGTAGCTGGTTGTCAACTTCGAACATCTCCGCGCCAAGAACCAGGTTAGTCCCTTTATCTGTAAAAAGATCTTTCGTTAGTTCCAATTCCATCCAGTGTGCAATGGGATTTTTGTGTAGCTCCCCGAAAAAAATAATGTCTGCGTTTTTTGCAGCTTTCAGTATGTCTTCATAATCAGCAGCATGCCCCTTGGCATTGTATACTTTATAGGCGGCCTTATCGCCTTTCATCCCTGAAAATGCAAGAAAAAGTAAAATGATGACAATGGTATGGATGACTTTCATGTGGATTGTATTTGCAATATAATTAGTTGGGACAGATGTTCGCAATGACCGGCTATTTCGCAAGACCCTTCTCGTTAAATGCCAGCGGAAGAAGGCTGCCCATTCCCTGAAAAACAAACACTTTGCCCGATTGTCCACCTAAGACAATCCTTATTTTATTGTTGAATTTCATCTCATATTCAACAATGGCCTGCCGGCAAACGCCACAGGGAGGAACAGGCTCATCAACCTCAAAATCATCAGAGATCGCACTGATGGCGATGCTGGCAATCGGAACTTCCGGGAAGTTTGATGCAGCAGCAAATACAGCAACCCTTTCTGCACACAGGCCGGCCGGGAAGGACATGTTTTCCTGGTTACTGCCGATGATTATATGGCCGTTGGCCAGTTTCACAGCCGCCCCAACATGGTAATGGGAATAGGGAGCGTACGATCCGGAAACAGCTTCCTTGGCTTTATCAAGTAACTCCCGGTCAGATGACTGCAATTCGAGCGCAGAATCAAAAATCTGGTAATCAAAGGTGTGGGTTATCTGTTTCATGGGGTAAGTTTTATTCAACCGGGTTTTCTTCATCATCTTCGTCCTTGACCGGTATCTCCGGCTTTGGCTGCACAAATTTTCCTGAAAGAATGCCGGAATACTTTTCTGAATCATTGATGGTGGCAATAGCGTCAACCAACTCGGGGTCGTGCTTTAACGCTGATACGATTTTCCCTTTCTGGTAATAGTATCGTGTTACGATTTCCATCTTAAGGAGATCCCTGATCTGCTTGTTGTATTTTTGCATGTCCTCCTGTTTGTCCTTCTCCATGCGGATTTTCAAATGGTCGTATTCCTCTTTGATTGCATCGAAGTAGTTCTCCTTCAGGGCAACGTTTTTTAAGTCTTCCAGTGCACGCTCACTCTTGGTTTTATAAGAGTAATCCTTTCCCTTGATAAAATCTATGAAACTGTTGTATATGGAGTCATCGATCTCAAACGAATCGGCCGGGGCAATGGAGGGATGTTCACGAACAAATTTTGTAACATAATCAAACACATAGTACTTGCCATAAAGCGCCAATGCGAGACTGCTGTATTGCCTTGGTTTGGTGATTACATCAGGATTGATACCCCCTCCGTCATAAACGGTCCGGCCATTTTTTGTTTTGAAAGCCCGGATCAGGGAGTCAGGAATTTTCCCGAAGGATCCGTCTTTCTTTTTGTGCTCATAATCAATAGCCTGGATGCATCGACCACTTGGAATATAATATTTGGCAACCGTAATTTTCATCTGGGCATTGTATGAAAGTGGTAACACATTCTGAACAAGTCCTTTTCCAAACGTTCGCTGGCCAATGATGACAGCGCGGTCAAGATCCTGCAGAGACCCAGCAAGGATTTCACTGGCAGAGGCGCTTGAACGGTCAACAAGTACGATCACTGAAATGCTCAGATCAACCGGGGGATTCATAGTTGCATGGGAACGGTTTTTATCAGCTATTTTCCCTTTTGTACTCACGATCTCCTGTCCGCGTTCAACAAAAATATTGGCAATATCAACGGCTTCGTTCAGCAGTCCCCCGCCATTTCCCCGTAAATCAATGATGATGCCTCTGAGTTCCTTGCCCTCTTTGAGTTTAAGGTAGGCCTGTTTCAACTCCTTGGCAGCATTCTGGGTAAATCCTGTTAGTTTAATGTATCCGATATCCGTCGCAACCATCCCATAATATGGAATGTTGTCAATTTTGATATTTTCACGTGTGATTGTTTTTTGAAATGGTTTGCTCTCCCCGTCCCGCTGAATTAATATATCAACGGTGGTACCTGCCTGTCCCTTCAGTATCGCACTCACATCATCATACGTTTTACCTTTTGCCTGTTTGCCGTTGACTTCAAGGATTTTGTCACCTGCTTTAAGGCCTGCTTTATCGGAGGGAGAACCCTCGTAAGGTTCCGATACGACAATATAGTCGCCTTGCTGATGGATGAGTGAACCAATTCCGCCATATTGTCCGGTGGTGATGAACTTGTAATCTTCAACCTGTGATTCCGGGATAAAGTTGGTATAGGGATCAAGCGATTCCAGCATGGCATTGATGCCTGTCTCTGTCAACTCACCGGGATTAATTTCATCAACATAGTCCTGGTTTAACTCCTTGATCAGATTGGAATATATATCCAGATTCTTCATGATTTCAAACCCCTGCTGGTTTGGGGCCTGGGCTAAAAGCCCCTTACCTGCGGCGGCGAATACTATCATCAACAAAATATAGCCTGCAACTCTTTTCATCCTTATTCTTTTAAATTTATCAACGACAACATTATCATGGTACTGGATCATACCCGCTTCCTCCCCATGGATTGCATCGGCCAATTCGTTTCAATGTCAGCCAGCCACCACGAATGGGGCCATGCTTTTGTATGGCTTCAATTCCATAAGCCGAACAACTGGGTGAATAACGGCAGGATGGCATCAGGTACGGCGAGATGACTCCCTGGTAAAATCGTATTAATAAAATGAAAAACCTACCCGGTAACTTTTTCATTTTCTTCAATTAAACGCTGTAAAAGTAGAATTATTTTTGTTTCAATCTGGTCGTAGGGCACTATTTCTTTGGATGTGTAAGTAATGCTGAAATAAAGTTGAATACTTGTGCCTGCTAAATTGTCATACAGAAGTTGTTTGTTTAGTCTGTAGGCTTCCCTCATCCGGCGTCGAATCAGGTTCCGGCTTACCGCCTTGTGAAAGTTGTATTTAGGTACACTCATAAGAACCTGTACGCTTGTTGCACCCTCAACAGCATGACGGTTCCAGTTAATACGAAAGGGGTTGAGATAAAATTTATTTCCTTTTGAGAACAGCAATCCAATCAGCCGATGGCTGCAAAGCCGCTCCTCTTTGGAAAAGGTTTGTTTCATGATTTACTGTGAAATCTTTGAAAAGATGCCATAGTACAGGAACGTAAGGAGAGTGACAGATTACTTCTTTTTAGCTTCGTTTTGTAAAAACAGGTCAATCGCCATGGTCATGGAGGCAGCTGCCTGTGTGGGCGCTTCAACATGAAGGACCAGACCGGCATCTTTGATGGCCTTATGGGTTGTTGGCCCGAAAGCTCCGATAGCAGTCTCTCCCTGGACAAAATCCGGGAAGTTCTTCATCAGGGACTTTATGCCGGATGGACTGAAGAAAACCAGAAGATCATAGTTGGAGATGTCGATGTCGGAAAGATCGCTGGCAAGCGTCCGGTAAATAATGGCTTTCTTATATTGAATCTTGTTGTCTTCCAGCATTTTCGGAATCTCCTGCTTGTGTATGTCCGAGCAGGGGAGCAGAAACTTTTCAGTTTTATGTTTTTTAATCAGCTCAATGAGATTGGCATAACTTTCCTTACTATGAAAGATTTTACGTTTTCTGAATTGAACATATTTCTGCAGGTAATAGGCAGTGGATTCAGAGATGCTGAAGTACTTCATGGTCTCAGGGACCTCTACCCGCATCTCTTTGCACATTCTGAAATAGTGGTCAACTGCATTTCTCGAAGTGAAGATGACAGCCGTATAGTCAAGAATGTTTACTTTATCCTTGCGAAAGTCTTTTGCAGGTATCCCGTCAATCTTGAAAAATTTGCGGAAAGTTATGTTGACATTGAATTTTCGTGCAATCTCACCATAAGGTGATTTCTCAAAATCGATAGGCTGAGGCTGGGAAACAAGGATATTCTTTATTTTCAAGGTCGTACAGTGTTAGCGTTCAGATTCTCGAAATGCTTACGCTCCCGTGGGGTGTGTGATGTCTGACAAGATTTTGATGAGAACAAGCAGGGGTAAAATTTCGAGACTGCAAAGATACACAAATAAAAATAAATATGAAAACTTCGTCAATGCCATTCCAATAAAGAAACCTCGTATAAACCGAAGGATGAAAACCAGGGTAAAAAGAACCACGCACAGATAGATAAGTATGACTGATTTCAGGTATATGATGAAAACCAGGGAGATCAGGATCGCAGGCCCGGAGAGTAAAGCAAAAATCAGTATGTTAAGTTGATAATTGGCGGTAGTCTCCTTTGTTTTAAATACGATGCCTAAAAACTGTACCATGATTACTTTGGCAGTGATAATTCCAATGTTGACCAATGTAATCAGCCAATAAAGGGAAATCCCACTGATCCCCGGGAAATTCAGCTTCAGGATTTGTTCATTTAATTCATATAAGAACAGTGAGTAAGCCAGAATATATATGATTCCAAGTGCAACCCCGATCCTCTCCTGGAAGAGATTTCCGTCCCTGGTAAGCTGGTTGATAAAACGCCTGGAAAATGGTGCCCTGAATATCTGCTGAATCCTTTTTGGGTAGAATACCTGCACCCAGGCCAGCAAAATAAAGCATGACATGATAATCGCCAATATCCAGTCAGGATGGGTTTGATGAATTTGATTAACCGGAAAATCAACCGGTTGCAGCCTGTGTGCCTTGAAAATGGTGGGACAAAAGACCGGCTGCGGGATTACGGCACTTTGAAGAGTGAAGGTCGTATCTGTTGATGAGTGAATCCTGTTCAACTTGCTGGGGTATCAGAGAGGCTGTTCAACGTAAAAAAATCCCATAATTTGTCAGCAGGAGGAGGGGCAATGACTTTCAAAAGTTCCTTTGTTGTGGGGTGAATCAGCTCAATTGACCTTGCGTGAAGATGAATAGACCCACCCGGATTTGACCTCGGATACCCGTATTTCAGGTCGCCTTTAATTGGACAACCCATCGCCGAAAGCTGTGCCCTGATCTGATGGTGCCTTCCCGTAAGTAACTGAATTTCGAGGAGATAGTATCCGTCACTTTTGTCGATAAGCTTGTAAATCAGTTCTGCTTTCTGAGAACCGGCAACAGGTTTTTCGTGAACGTATGCTTTATTTTTATCCGTGTTCCGGGTAAGATACTGAATAAGATGATCCCCTGTGTTGGGAGGACAGTTTTTAACGACGGCCCAATAGGTTTTACGGATAAGGCCATCACGAAGCATGATATTCAGGCGGGTAAGTGCTTTTGAAGTCCGGGCAAAGATCAGCGCTCCGCTTACCGGCCGGTCAAGCCGGTGTACTACTCCCAGGAAGACATCTCCGGGCTTGCCATACTTTTGTTTGATATAACTTTTCAGTGTCTCACTCAGGGGTTCATCACCCGTTTTATCTCCCTGTACAATATCGGAAGGCCTTTTGTTCAGGATGATCAGGTGGTTGTCTTCGTATAATATGTCCTGATCAATACTGCTCTTTTTCATTTGGAAAGTCAAGCGTTTTCACATCCTGGATATAAGTATTAACGGCACCCCGAACCTCTTCAGATAAATTAGCATACCTGCGAAGAAACCTGGGTGAGAAATCCATTGTAATTCCCAGCATGTCGTGCAAAACAAGTACCTGCCCGTCAACCTCCTTGCCCGCACCTATGCCGATGATGGGGATTCTGACGGACTGTGTCACTTTGGCACCCAGAAGCGCAGGGATTTTCTCCAGCACAATCGCGAAGCATCCTGCTTTTTCCAGAAGACGTGCATCCTCCAGCAGTTTGGAAGCCTCTTCTTCATTAGTCGCCCGAACTACATATGTTCCGAATTTATGAATTGATTGTGGTGTCAGGCCAAGATGACCCATCACAGGGATACCTGCTGAAAGAATGCGATCGACGGATTCAATAATCTCTTTACCGCCT
>CAIYJU010000070.1 GCA_903926565.1 uncultured Bacteroidales bacterium | reverse complement strand
GGCTGTTTGTTGCCTGCAACCTGCCAGGCATCAAGGATGGTGCCGGCGAATGGAATGACAAATGTGATATCATTGGGCGAACTCTGGAGGAAGTACGTTCCTGCCTTATCCTGGTCAAGGAGGATTTCCATTGCTTTCTTTACCAGGTCGGAGTTCCCTCCGATCATGCTTCCCGAAAAATCCAGGCAATAAAAGGTGAGGGAAGGTTTTCTGAACATGGTTTGATAAAGATTCAGCGCTTTCAGGATCACCTCTGCCCTGGGTAATTTGATGGGCGAAAGTATCTTTTGAGGGTTGATTCCCCAGGCGGGGTTGAATACTGTAGCCGGGGCATTTCTCAACTCTCCTGCAAAACCGGTCCGCCTTCCGAGTTGCAACAGCTGGTGCTGAACTGGTTCGCTCAGCAGATAGGCCTGGAGTTTTTTAAAGAACTCCTCCTTTTTGACATCTCCATTATCAATATAACCCAGTTGTGAATCGGCAATTACCAGGCCATCAACAGGATAAACAAGATACAAAGGTTCCTTCCCCTGCCGCGTCAGGTCCTGGTTTGCCTCAATCATGAGCGCTTCATAATTCACCATGGCATCATAGCCGCCCTTGAGAAAAAGATCCTTTAACCATGCAGAACTACCCGATGAGCGGTTGATCCCTGCAAGGAGATCGGTGATCGCTTTCTTTAGTTCCGGCTTTTCGAGATCGGCTTCTGTAATATATTCCGGATTGCCAAGCAATGCATAAAGGAAACCGATATAGGCGCTGGCCCCTGAATTGGACTGCGAAGCGGAGGTCATGATAAACCGGAGTTTTTTATCCCTTATTGCCTTCAGGATATCCCCCACCGTAACATCCTTCCCCATGAACCCAAGCTTTTGGGCAAGACTTTTTCTTACGCCAAACACAACCGGCGACGTCATGATGGATTGGGCATACTTAACCTTTCTATCTCGGTCGCCCAGCGTTATCCAAATGCCACTGGCCGGCCAAACCGCATCATATTTTGAAGAGTTTTTTTGCAGTTCCATCATGATATCAACCGACCCTTCATATTTGAACTTGGCAAGTACATTATTTTTTTCGGCGAATTCAGTGACCATCTTCTCCAGAGGGCCGTTTTCTGATCCGGAAAGGATAAGAAATTCCTTTGGATGTTTTTTACAGGAATTCAGTGACAACAATATGAAAATTGCCGCCAGCATAATGGAAACTCTCTTTATAATGGAAAGCAGAAGGTTTGTCTTCATAAGGTGAGAATATTGCATCCAAAAATAATCAACCGACCGGGAATGGCACACCTGTAAAAAAACTATAATATTAACAAATTAATGCTGAATCTGTGTTAAATTAAGGTTAAAAAAAGGAGGTTGTTCTTTGGCAACCATCCTAAACCTTCTTGATGAATTTTCCATGACCTTAACTTTCGTTAATTTCTCATTAAATTTTGTTTAATATTTCCATCGTTATTGTTCATTTCACAAACATAACCAGCTAACCCAAATCACCTTTTGGATTAAAAAGAAATGATACTGAAAGTCGGTATCATCCTATGATCGTGAGACATGTGAAAACCACAAGAGATACCTGAAACCATGTGATTGTGAACTATTTAACAAGCCAGACGTTAAATATACATTAATTCAGACGCAGGCACTTGCGCCATCAAATCGACCAACATACTTTTGCAGCTGGTCCCTTTTTTGGGAGCAATAATTGAAAATTTAATACTATTCACAAAATCAATTAACCAAACTTTTACCTATGAAAAAAATTCTAACATTAATGTTTTTTATCGCGGCCTTTTTGCCATGGTCCGGCAAAATGGAGGCACAAACACCCTATGCCTCAGGGAATCTTGTGGTTCTCAGGGTCGGAGACGGCAGCGCGGCCCTGGGAAGTTCCTCCACGGCTGTTTTCCTGGATGAATATTCCTCATCGGGAACTTTTGTCCAGGCACATCCGCTCCCAACAACCGGGGCCAATGTCCTTTCAAATTCAGGCAGTGCAACGTCAGAAGGGCAGATCACATTATCCCCGAACTCCTATTATCTACTGCTTGCCGGTTACAATACAGGACCAGGCATAGCCAGCATAGCGAACACTTTAAGCAGTGCTGTCAACCGGAAACTCCTGAGGGTCGACAACAGTGACGGTTATACCTCACAAACTTCATCTACCGCTTTTAACGCCAATAACATACGTTGCGGGGTAACAAACGGAACCGATTTCTGGGCAGCAGGAACATCCTCAACGGCTGGCACCAATGGAATCCAGTACTTCGGAACAGGTACGCCCTCACAGGTTAGTTCAACAATAACCAATACACGTGTGGTAAACATTTTCAACGGTCAACTTTACTTCAGCACAGGATCCGCTCCCGTCGGAATTTACGCTGTTGGCAGCGGATTGCCTGTTACTTCTGGTCAGCTCAGCACACTGGTTATTGCCGGTACTGGCTCTTCCCCTTCTCCTTATGGTTTTGCATTTAATGCAGCTACAGACATCTGTTACATAGCAGATGACCGTACACCTGCCAATGGCGGCGGAATCCAGAAATTTACCAAATCAGGCGGGTTGTGGACGCTCCAATATACCCTTTCCGCAGGTACCGTTGGTGCCCGCGGATTGACCGTTGACTGGTCTGGTTCGAACCCTGTCATTTATGCGACGACAACCGAAACCACCGGCAACCGAATCATTACGATCACAGACACGGGATTAGGTTCCGGTTACACGACACTTGCAACCGCAGCCACCAACACAATTTTCCGGGGAATCACCTTCGCCCCGATTCCCTTGCCAGGTCCTACAACCTCTACCCTTGCGGCTTCGCTCGTGGAAAGTACTACTGCAATCCTGAATGGTACGGTTAATGCAAACAATTTTTCTACCGCAGTAAGTTTTGACTACGGTTCCACTGATGCTTACGGTACCACGGTACCAGGCGTTCCTGCAATTGTCACAGGTTCGTCCTCCACATCCGTTTCAGCATCCATCACAGGTCTTACCCCAGGCAGCACCTACCATTTCAGGGTAAATGGCATCAGTGCCGGCGGTACTTCCCATGGAAGCGACCTTACGTTCAGCACCATCGCGGCTTATACCGGCCCCAGCTCTTCCGCTGCGCCTTATATCATTCCCCAGGCTGCAGGTGCCACCACTACATCGATGCTGACTGTTCCTGATGCGATCGGCATGTACACCATGTGCGGAATACCTGACGGTCTTGGCGCTTTCGACAACAACGACGGTACCTTTACCCTCCTGATGAACCATGAACTCGGGAACACCCTGGGTGCCGTTCGTGCACATGGCTCAACCGGATCCTTTGTTTCAAAATGGATTATTAACAAGGCGACACTTGCCGTTCAGAGCGGAAGCGATCTGATGGTCAACGTGAACCTTTGGGATCCCCTCACATCGGCCTACACAACCTATAATTCTTCCAACCCCTCCACCCTGGCCCGTTTCAGCCGGTTCTGTTCCGCTGATCTTCCTGATCCTTCGGCATTCCACAACAGTGGTGCGGGTTTAGGCACCCCGGAACGTATCTTCATGACGGGCGAAGAGTCGAATGATGAAAGCAGGGCCATGGCCCATATCGCGACCGGTCCCAACGCCGGCACTTCCTGGGAACTTCCCGCTTTGGGCAAAGGTGCCTGGGAAAATGAAGTCGCCTGTCCTTCCTCCGGGAATCGCACGGTCGTTGCATTGCTCAATGACGGCACCGATGGTCAGGTCTATTTCTACATGGGTCAGAAGACAGCCACCGGAAATGAAATCGAAAAAGCAGGTCTGACCAACGGTCATCCATGGGGCTTGATTGTTTCCGGCTTCCCTGTTGAACGTGTCAATTCCAGTACGATCAATCCTCCGCCGGCGCCGGGTACAGCATTTACCCTCGTCGACCTGGGCGATGTGCGCACCATGACGGGTGCAGCCTTCAACACACTGAGCAACACCAATGGAGTCACCAAATTCTCGCGTCCTGAAGACGGCGCATGGGATCCGCAGCACCCGGATGATTTTTATTTCGCCACGACAGACCAGTATACAAACGGATTCAGTCGTCTGTGGAAACTACACTTTACCGATATTCTGAACCCGCAACTCGGCGGCACCATTACCGCGGTTCTTGATGGCACGGAAGGTCAGAAGATGATGGATAATCTCGCAATGGACCAATACGGTCATTTACTGCTCCAGGAAGATGTCGGTAACAATGCACACAACGGGAAAATTTGGCAATACACCATTGCCAGCGACAACCTGAAACTGCTGGTGAAACACGATCCCGCCCGTTTCGGCGATATCGGCGTACCGGCTACCGCTCCATTCAGCCAGGATGAGGAATCGTCGGGCATTATCGACATGCAGTCAATCCTTGGCCCGGGTAAATTCATTACGGCTGATCAGGCTCACTATCCAGTTCCTTCACCGGCAGTGGAAGGCGGACAACTTTTGATGTTCTTCAACCCCGACACCTATGCCTCGAACCAGTGCGCTACAACCTCCACAAGCACGGTAAATGCCTATACGAGCTATAGCTGGAACGGTAATACATATACAACACCAGGCACCTACACCTACCATACCACCAATGCAGCAGGTTGCGACAGCACTGCCACTTTGATCCTGAACTTCGTCAATTTCCCATTGCAGATCCTGCACGCATCGGATTTCGAAGCATCCACCGATGAAGTATCTTCGGCTCCTCGTTTTGCCGCAATTGTAGACTCCCTGGAGAGTGTCTATCAGAATTCGATCACCCTTGCATCGGGAGATAATTTCATTCCGGGACCGTTCTCTTTTTCAGGTGAGGATCCGCGCATGGTGCTACCCTACAGGAACGCCTATGCCAGTTACTATAACACTCCGTTGGCTAATCCACCGTATGATCTTCGCGCCGGTATCGCAAGAGCCGACATCTCCATCATGAACTTCATCGGGGTTGAAGCATCCGTACTCGGAAACCACGATTTTGACTTTGGAACTCCAGAGCTTCGCAACATCATCGGCGGGAATATTTCAGGTTCAAATGTGCGCTGGTTTGGCGCCCAGTTCCCTTACCTGAGCTCAAACCTGAATTTCATGGCCGATCCCAATCTAAGCCCGGTGTTTACACCCACCCGCCAGGCCAACACGAATTTCATGTGCAGCCCTGCTCATACCCCGGCCCAGATTGCAGCTAAAAAGAAGCTCGCTCCCTATTGCGTTATCATGAAGAATGGTGAAAAGATCGGAGTCGTAGGCGTTACCACCCCGATGCTCGAATCCATCTCCTCTCCCGGCATGACAACAGTGAAAAATCCCGGAGCCGGAACCAACGACATGACCCTTCTGGCTACAATCGTTCAGCCATACATCGATACCCTTAGCAACCTCGAAGGCTGCAATAAGATTATCCTTCTTGCACATCTGCAGCAGCTTGCTTTTGAAAAAGAACTGGCAACCAAACTGCATGGCGTGGATATCATCATTGGTGGAGGTTCTCACACCCTGATGGCTGATGCTACCGACCGTATTCGTCCCGGCGATGTGGCGATCGAAACCTATCCGTATCTGACCTCTGGCCTGGACGGTAAACCCACTGCCATTATCAACACCGATGGGAACTATAAATATGTCGGCCGCCTGGTTGTTGATTTTACACCATCAGGCGATATTGTTCCAGCTTCGATCAACCCGGTTGTTTCTGGTGCATATGCCACCGACCTGCAGGGTCTTCAGGATGTTTGGGGAGCTAACACAACACTGGCTTTTGCTCCCGGAACCCGCGGGTACCGCGTGAAATTACTGTGTGATTCGATCGGTTCCGCAATCCTTGGTAAAGATGGTAATCTCTTTGGTAAAACCAGCGTATTCCTCGAAGGGCGTCGGAATTTCGTCCGGACCGAAGAGACCAACCTGGGTAATATTTCAGCCGAGGCCAACCTGTGGATGGCCAAATTCTATGACCCCTCCACGGTTGTGTCCATTAAGAATGGCGGAGGTATACGTTCCATTATTGGGTATATCAACGCTTATGGTGACACTGTAATCTACCAGCCACCCATTGCCAACCCGGCTGCAGGAAAACAGGCTGGAGATGTTTCTCAGCTTGATATCGAAAATTCCCTTCGCTTCAACAACCTTCTGTCATTGCTAACGGTTGATGCAGCCGGCCTGAGAAGAACGCTCGAACATGGCGTTTCCGCGACAGCACCAGGTGCAACCCCGGGCCAGTTTCCGCAGGTTGCCGGTGTCAGATTCAGTTTCAATCCGACACTTCCGGTGTTCAATCCAGTAACGGGAACCGGCGGACGAATCCTGAACGCCGTAATCACCAACGATTCGGGCACCGTCATTCTCGATACGTTAATCATGAATGGCATGCTGTATGGCAATCCCGCACGTACATACCGTTTGGTAACCCTCAACTTCCTTGCCGGCGGCGGAGACAGCTATCCGTTCCCTATTGTAGGCAGCAACAGGGTTGACATGAATACCGTTCCAGCACCTCCTGCTGTTCCTGGAGTTGCCAGTTTTTCACTTGCAGGTTCCGAACAGGATGCTTTTGCAGAATACACCAAAACCCTATATACAACCACACCGTATCATAAATCAGACACACCGGTCACCATGGATTACCGTATCCAGAACCTGACCCTGCGTTCTGACAGTATTTTCCCCGTCATCCCGGCCTCTGTTACTGCAACCGATACCGTCCATTCAGCACAGTCGCTTTGCTACAATGCCGTACAGACCATCACAGTTGGCGGACCATCTGGCGAGTTCCTTGTTGAGAATGGCGGCAGTGCCACGATGATTGCAGGAATGAACATTTTTTACCTTCCTGGTACCCTGATTAATGAGGGTGGTAACTTACATGGATACATTGCTCCAGTCGGTCCTTGGTGCGGTGTACCGATGATGTCCTCACTTTTAACTTCGGTTGAAAAAGGTGACAATACCATACCTGCATTGGATGACAAATCAACGTTTACCGTCTATCCTAACCCCACTCACGGGCAGTTCATCATCGACCAGAGAGGGGATGCCAAATACAGCAATATCCAGATAGATATTTATGGTATGCAGGGCAACAAAGTATATTCTTCTCAGAATGCCGGGATCCGGAAAATGAATTGCAATCTGGAGGGCAATTCCTCCGGCCTCTACCATATCCGGATTAACGCCGACGGCAAGATCATCATCTTCAAACTGATACTGACCCGTTAGGTTTCATTACGTTACATACTTTCCGGGGCCACTCCATTTCTGTGAAGTGGCCCCGGATTTTTTCCCATAATCCTCATATTTCCAGCATCAATCCTCATATTTTCTTCATGTTTCCAGCAAGAAACTTCATGATTCCAGCAAGAAACTTCATATTTCCAGCATGAATTCTCATGTTTTCTTCATGTATCCAGCATGAAACTTCATAAATAAAGCATGTATCACTATATATATCAAATGATTACACAGCCAAATATACTGTATTCCAGGTGAACCAGCAGTGAAAACCACAGCCGGTGAGTCCCTTAGGGTTTTATTATTCATTTGGCTAAAGCCAATAATTTGTTTGCAAATCTTCAATCCACTAGCTAAAGCTAGTGGCAATTGATGAGGCAACCAAACTGCCTCCAAATGAATTGCCTCCAGCTTTAGCTGGAGGATCCTGGTGATCAGGATCCATATTGGCTTTAGCCAAATTTATTTTGGCTGGTTAAGGGTCCCTAACCTCATCAAGGGGAGACCGGGAAGGGTCTTTGACATACCGGCTTTCAGTTTTCAAGGTTATAACTGGTATCATTGTGATCAATGAATTTAATTTAATTCATTTTTAACACAGGTCTTCCTTCTATACCATAACTTTGCACCTTGCACATGAAGGCATTAATACAACAATCAAAACAACCTCAAACCGCCTGTTGAAACATGAAAAAGATCCTGTTTTCCCTAATAATCCTGATTACCGTATGTTCAGCATCCCTTGCACAACCCAGCCGCCCGAAATTGGTGGTGGGGATCGTGGTCGATCAGATGCGGCCCGACTATCTCACCAGGTTTTATAACGATTTTGGCGATGGCGGGTTTAAAAAGCTGATGACTGAAGGCTATACGTTGTGGAATGTTCACTATAATTATGTTCCAACTTATACCGGGCCTGGTCATGCTTCCATTTATTCAGGCACCACACCGAGATTTCACGGGATCATCGGAAACGATATTTATGACAGGCAAACGAAAAAATCCAGCTATTGTGTTAAAGACACATTCGACATCATCGGCAACGACAAAACGGAATCCGGAAAAGGCATGTCGCCTCATCGATTAATCGCCACCAACATTTGTGACGAACTAAAGCTTTGCACCAATAAAAAATCCAAAGTTTTCTCGATCTCCATAAAGGATCGGGCTGCGATTCTGTCTGGAGGACACCTGGCTGATTACGCATTATGGTTTGACCAGTCAACCGGGAATTTTGTCACAACCACCTGCTATGCCGATACACTCCCCCCATGGGTAATCAGATTCAACGACCGCAACCTGGCCGCCAGTTATATCAGAAACAACTGGAATCCACTTTATGGTGATGACCGGTATGCAGATTGCGTAGTGGATACAACAATGTGTGCCCGCACCAAAACAGGAGTCAAAATTCTCCCTTTATTCCCGCATGATCTGAAACAATCCGCCGGTACCGGTCAGCCGGCCTATTCCCCTTTGTATAATTCACCGTTTGCAAATACCCTTCTGACCGACCTGGCAATAGAAACACTTCAGAACGAAGAACCTGGCAACAGTTCCAACCCCGGGTTTCTGGCAATAAGCTACTCAAGTACGGATGCTGTCGGCCATGTGTATGGCCCGCTCTCCAAAGAGGTTAAAGACACTTACTTAAGGCTCGACAAAGACCTCGAACGATTGATAAAAACGCTCGACCAGTCTGTCGGAAAAGACAATTATGTGCTTTTTTTAACGGCAGATCATGGCGTAGCAGACAATCCAAAATATCTGATAAGCCAGAAAATCCCCGCCGGATATGTCTATTCAGAAGCTTTGGTAAAATCAGCCTCTGATTTTCTCAACAACAGGTTTTCTGCCGGAAAATGGATCGACAAATTTACCAACGACCAGTTCTACCTGAACAGGGAGCTGATCAGAGAAAAGGGCTTCGATCTGAAAACCATGCAGGACCAGCTGGCTGAATTTCTGATCGGGCAGAAAGGCATCGCGTTTGCCTATACAGCGACTGCAATGAATGAAACTGAATTTACATCCGGCATTGCCCTGTGTGTGCAAAACGGCTTTCAACCCAAACATTCCGGGGATGTAATGATGGTGATGGAACCGGGGTATTTTGAGTTTGGTGCCGGGTCTGTCGCTGACCATGGTTCTGCCTATAACTACGACACCCATGTTCCGTTGATCTGGTATGGAGAGAACATCCGGAAAGGCGAATCCTGGCAATTGCACTATATTACAGATGTGGCGCCTACATTATCAATGATCTTACGGATCAAATATCCGAGTGCCTGTGTCGGGAACCCGATTGTGGAGATCAGCACAAAATAAATTGATTGAGCGGAACCATACCAGTAGATAATATTTGATGGACCTTTGAACCTAAATGACCCTTCCCCGGCCCTCCCCTTGAAGGGGAGGGAGCACGTTTGTCGAGGATTTCAAACGATTTCATTGACGAACGGATGATCCTTGCGGTTTCACAATGAGGACATCTCCTGTGGCTGGCACAGGGTTCCCCCTCCCCTTCAAGGGGAGGGCTGGGGAAGGGTCATTGACTTACCGAATGATGTTTCTAAAAGTAAACTGGTACAATTGTGCTCAATCAACTAAAATAATCATGTAAATGCGGTAAATAGATAAATATCAGTTAACTTTGAAAAAAAACTTATGAAAGCGAATAAAAAACAGAAAAAAGCGCTCCCCGAAGTGCATATTCTGGGTGATCTGCAGGATGTAAAAAAACTGGTTACAGGGGTCAATAAAAAGAAGACGATTGTTATTTTTAAAGATGGCGATGAAGGTTCCATCTATCTGGAAATTGAAGGTAAATTTCAGCAGATCCAGCTGAAAGACCTGAAATATCTTGAGAAAGAGTATAAACTGATCTACTTCTCTTTTTTCCCCAGCCGGAAAAAAGTTGAACCTGCAAAGGTTGAAAAGCTGAAGCCTGCAAAGGTGGAAAAACTTAAGGTAAAAGAAGTAAAAGCAACGGTAAATCCGGAGCCGAAACCAAAAGAGAAAAAGGTGAAAGCTGAAAAGCCCGTCAGGAAAGTCACAAAAGCGAAGAAATAGGTATTTTTCCGGGGAAAGGGTTATATCACCACTCCTCAAACTTATACCCGATACCCTTTATCGTTTTGATGCTGTCTATGCCCAGTTTTTCACGGATTCTGCGGATGTGGACATCTATTGTACGGTCACCAACGACGACATCCTCTCCCCAGACATTGAGAAATATATCGTCGCGGGAAACCGCATGATCCTGGCATGAAACGAGATAAATCAGCAGTTCAAACTCCTTCCTGGCGAGGTTGTAATCAACAGCATCTTTTACAACAACATACCGGGTTTTATCAATGGTAAACCCTTTACATTCAATAATTCCATTTTTTTCAGGCTCTTCTTTGCGTCGTCGCAACAGCGCCTGGATGCGGCTGAGAAATAATTTCGGTTTTATCGGTTTGGTGATGTAGTCGTCGGCCCCGGCATTAAATCCTGCAATCTGGGAATAGTCCTCTCCCCGCGCAGTTAAAAAAGCAATGAGAACACCATCCAGTTCAGGCGCTCTCCGGATCTCTGAACAGGCCTCCATGCCATCCATTTCCGGCATCATTACATCAAGTATGATCAGCTGGGGTTTGAACTCCCTGGCCATTTTAAGCCCTTTATGTCCGTTTTTGGCAGTGATTACCTTATACCCTTCTTTCTCCAGGTTATAACCAAGGAATTCAAGAATATCAGGTTCATCATCAACCAGCAGGATGGTGATCTCGCTCTTATCCATGTTGATTTTATCGGGAATTTTACTCCGGGATGTTATTTTCTGCAAATCTATCCCACCGGAAATTCATGCGCGTTAACAGGAGATTAAATAACCGTTAATTAATTGTTAAAGAATCTGATCGCAATAATGCCTGTCGAATTAATAATTATTTAACAATTAGTTAACACGAATGGGGAGCGGGTCATTTAAATTTGCATCAAAATCATGAACCCATGAAAACCATCTTCACATTCATCGCCATTATTTGTTTTATTACCTTGAATATCAGTTCATTTGCATCAAAGAAAGAACCCAAAACATCAGGTCCGGTAACACAATCCTCCATTTCAGGGGTTGTTCTGGACAAAGACTCCAATGAGAAACTTACAGGGGTAACCATCCAACTGACAACTTCCGATCAGAAAATTTACAGCAATTCCAAAGGTGAATTCACCCTCGATGGAATTGAACCGGGAACCTACAAGGTAAAGGTAAACTGTATCTCCTATAAGGACAAAGAGGTGACGATAAAGGTTTCCAAATCACAAAACGAAAAGGTCAGCATCCTGTTGAACCCGATCACCCCGTAATCCAACTTACCTTCTTTTCAGTGAGGATTGAAAAGTGAGCAGTCAGCCTGGTCTGACTGCTCACTTTTTTTTAAACCACTCATTGAATTGTGCTATATTAAATTTTCATTACATTCACTCAAAGGCGCAGGTCACCTGCATCAATTCCGTATTTTTGCATTGTTAATGCAAAAAATCATGAAAAAATTCATCTTCCCTGTTCTGCTGATAATTATCCTGACAAACATACTCCATGCGCAGGAGGTAATCCTGAAAAAGGGAAAGTATGTGGTCAGTGCAACCGGCAAACAATACACCGGTACTTTTAAGGAATTTGACGCCGAAAACAGGTTAATTTCCGCCACCGGCATCAAAGATGGCCTGCTCAATGATTCAACGAGCATCTACTATCCTTCCGGATCCAAAAAAGAGTTGCGTTCTTACTTCAACGGGTTGAAACACGGCATCTGGATCACCTGGAATGAAGCGGGCAGAAAAACAGCCGAAGCATCCTTTAAAAACGGGAAGAAAGACGGGGCCTGGTATGTGTGGGACGACCAGGGAATTAAACGGTATGAAATGAATTACGTGAACGGTGAAAAAAAAGGCGTCTGGATTATCCGGGATGAAAAAGGATCTGAAATCAGCCGGGAAGAGTTTAAGTAAACTCAGGTTCCACAATTTCCCTGGTGAAATATTCTAATTCTCATCCTCTGTAATTGATTGAACAAGCCTGCTGACTTCCGGCATGAAATGCTGAACGAGGTTCTGATTATAATCTAAAAGCTCCTGAATCAATCTTTTTAACGAATTCAATTCCTTTGGATCCGGACTATTTGCCGCAAGAAAGCGTTCAATGGCATCTTTTAATACGACCCGGTCATGCCAGTCCCCGATCATTATTTCGGTTTTATTCAGTTCACTGATGATCTGGTCGAGTTGTTTTAATGGCTTGATTGAGTAAACAATGGTTGTAATCATCGCCATTGTCTTGAGATGCTGACGGATTTTATGAATCTCCTTCTCCCCGGGTTCGTTCAATTGCAATTCCCCTACAAGCATGGCCCTGGTTTTAACATAATCCAGGGTTTTAGAACGCATTTTAAAAATCGTGCTGCTGCTGCAGATTTTCTGAACACGTTTTTCGGTGGCAGCCAATTCCGGATCCCTGAACTTTTTAACCAGCTGAAGAAATCTTTTCACCGCCTGCCGCTCCTCTCCGTTAAGCCACAGGATAAATGCAGGGAATTCAACACCGGCAGGCTGTGGGTTAGACAAAAGGAGGTAATTAACCTGGATCTCCCTGATTTTACCTGCCTGGCGGTACAATGGCCTGAACAATTTATACCCGCCATTTTCTTTAAATGCGGCAGAATCCAGCATTTCAAAAAGACCATAAAGGGTGAAAATATTCTTCACATCAAGCCTTGCCCTGTGGATATCCTTAGAATCGGCTGTAATGCTGGCCTTATATATGTTCGCAAGGAATGACGAGGTCCTTTTTCGATAAAAACGATACAAAAATTCTCCGATCTCTTCCCTGTTCATCTGGTTAAAATTTAATTACGCGCTGTTTTCATGTTCGGAAACTTCTTCCGGAAGCTTAAAAGATTTACACGCTGCATTGAATTCCTTGTAAAGTTTCACCCCTTCCAGGGCCAGCCGTTCAATTCTCGCCGGCGAAACATGTAAATCAGGAATATCCTTCAGAATCTCGTTTCGCTGGTTCTTCCAGGTGCGGATTTCGTCGATTAACTGCACATTAAAGTGCGCGGTCAGGGCCTTATACCTCGAAAGGACGTGCAGGTATTTAACCCGTTTGATCAATTGCTCCAGCGTAAATCCTCTTCCCGGATTTTGCTTCTCGACCTGGATAAGAAGCTTTTTCAACTTTCGTTCAAACATGGCAGATAAAATCCACGACGCCTCCAGGTAAAACTCATGTTTAATTGCCAGCCCTGCCTTTTCAGTTAATTTCTTACCACTGACATTTTTTGCAGGTTTGCTCTTTTTGCGTTTCATGACAAAAATTTTGGGTTGATAAAACAAGATGGAACTGTAAATATAGTTATGTTGGCAGACAAACCCAAAAACAACCCTTTTACAAGGATATCATCGCAAAATTCGGTTTTTATATCCGGTTGGATGTTAAGGAAATATTAAATATGATTTCCCGCTATTTCTGATCTTCTGTCCGGTATTCCTCTTTCTCCTTCTGATCGTCTGTCATCTCCTCAGGATTGTCAATATCCGGTGATGTTGCCAGTGCTTTCCAGTCGAACTTCTCATCAAGGGGAGTCAACGCTTTTTGAGGATCAAAAACCCGCAAATCAGATGGCAATGCCTGATACGGGCTGAAATCAGGCTTGTCAGCAAACATATCCGACAAATCTGTAGCCCCGGCATCATATTGGTTCAGGTATGGCATTCCCAGGAAGTTCCAGAAGGTTTTAAAGATGCTTCCGAAACTATAGTGAACATTACTCACATGGTTCCTTTTAGCATAGGGTGAGATTACCATCAGTAAACTCCGGTGGGCATCCACATGATCCACTCCGTTTTGCGCATCATCTTCTGTGATGACGATGGCCATGCTCTTCCAGTAAGGTGTATGGGAGAGGAATTCCACGATCCGTCCGACAGCCAGGTCATTGTCGGCCATGTAACTCTCCCTGAACGGATACCCTGCCTCAGGCCGTTCCCCTGCTCCGTGGTCATTGGGAAGGATTACCGTGAGAACACGCGGCAGCTCTTTCCCTTTTCCTGTCCATTTTTCATTAAACTCTTTTATAAACTGGCTCACCCTGAACTGGTCAGGGATCGCCATATTAAAGGTTGCATACGTTTTTGAGGTTCTTGAATACATCGGCGCCGGCATCGGAAAATTGGCGAAGTAGCGGATACCAAAATCCTTGAATGTGTCTTTATAAAAGGCCGGTTCAAACATGACCCCAAATCCGAAATTGAAAAAATCAACACCATTGCGTTCCAGGTGCTCCCACATGGAGCCTGCCTCATTATAATCCTCCGGATATATTGCACCCGCCGAGCCGTTCATTCCAAGGCTTCCGGGAGCTTTTGACAGGGGATTGTAGGTGCGGTTATCTCCATAGCTGGCCGGCACATTCGCCTCCACCCACTCGTTGGGATAGGTATTTACCAGCCACCTGTGTCCATCGGCAGAAACATCTGAATCCACGTAAAAATTATCGGCAACTGCATACCGGGAGGCCAGTTTGAGGTGATTTGGCATCACGGTTGCGTTCTCCACATGACGTGACCGGTCTTTGTTGAAAAAACTCACATCCTTTCCATACCGGGCCAGGGTTGGATCTCCCCTGCCCCCGCCAAGTTGCCCGAATATCTCGTCATAAGTCCGGTTTTCCTTAGAAATAAAGACGATGTACTTTACCGGTGAAGACCGTTCACCGGCATATAAAGGAACCGGATTATCCCTGTTTGCCTTCCTGGTGCCGGGGAAGGGACTGATCCTGAAATTATTCTGTACTACGCGTTGCGTAAGCCTTGAGAGCATGGCATCCGACGGAATATCGATTACGGAAACAGTGCCTTTCATCAAATTCCCGATATAGGTACCTTCCACTCCCTCCCGGTAATTTTTTCCGCCGTTGGGCCCGCTTCCAAATCCTTTGGCATTGGCGACGACCAGCGTTTTCCCGTTGGCTGTAACGGCAAGTTTTGACGGAAACCACCCCACCGGGATGTGCCCGATCAGGGTGAGCGTTGGAATATCTACCACCCCGATCGCGTTGATCCCCGATTCCGCTACATAGAGCCGGTTTCCATCCGGCGATACCGCAAGGCCGAAAGGAATAATACCCCGGAAGTGTTTTACCGCTTCATGCAGATGAAGCCTGATCTCCTTTACAATCCGCTGGCTTGCAATGTCTATTACGGAGATGTTGTCGTTGTTTCCATTGCTGACAAACACATATTTCGCCGTCGAAACTATTGAATTCGGACTGGAGCCTCCTGCGGCAGGAATTCCTTCCACCATCTCGCCTACCAGCGCCCCGGTTTTGATCCTTGCCACAACGGCAGGACGGAGGATGTCGGCAACTGAAATGGTCCACACCGAGAAGGATTCGGGGACATTGGGATCTCCGGTACCCGGAACATGCACCCCGGAAATTTCCACACCATCCTTCATCTCACGTGTTCCAAAGGCAAATGGAGGATATTGCAGTGCACGGGAATAATCTCCTTTTGCTTCTATCGAATCTATTTTTTTATATTCAAACATGCCCACATTGGCCACATTCACCTGCAGTTCATCCTTTGAAAGCGCAATGCCAAAAGGGTACCGGCCAACCGGAACACAGGCAGCAACACGCTTTGCATGCACATCGATAACCACCATGCGAAAGTTGGCCTGATCCACAGCAAACAGGTACCGGCCATCTTTCCGCATAACCATGTCGCCGATGTATCCATCAGGGTATTTCCGTCCACCGGTCATTTGTGAACAATCAATTGAATCAGTTCTTTTCCCGTCTTCAGTCGAAAAAACATACACCATATTTGCCTGTCCTCCGGCCACATACAACGTTTTATTGTCGGGTGAAAGCGCCAGCCCCATGAATACGGACGCCAGCACGCCCCGGTCGTTGAGCGGCCCTGGCGGCACCTGTATGACTGAAGGCGTTTTTCCACGCAAACCTTTGATGATGGAGACAGAGAGTGGTCTGACCCCGGAATTGGCCGTTATCGCCATATCCCCGTCGTTGCTTACAATAAGACCATACGGATGTGGCGCCACTTCCACTGAAATTCCCGCCGGCGTCAGATATCTGCCATTCGGGATCACCGTGATGCCACTTTTGTTGATGGAGGTATATGCATTTCCGGCAGGGGCCGACAGATTGTACCGTTCAGAACCAGACCGGGTGCATGCTTGTTGAAAAATAGCGAAAACTGCCGCCAATACTGATAGTTGCAGGGTTATGTTATCAAATTTAACCATCTTTTAACGTTGGTTTAATTTTCATGTAATTTTATTTTCTTAATTTTGCAGTAATTTAGTATAAATTAACACAACCACAATGAGTATCGAAAAGAAATTATTAAAAGCAAAACCTGTTTGTAAAGTTAAATTCTCCCTTGCCGGAGATCAGTATAAATCAGCATCCTCCATCCTGCTTGTTGGCGATTTCAACAACTGGCAACTTGGGGAAACCCCATTGAAAATGGCTAAAACCGGTGTATGGTCGGTATCTCTCGACCTTGAAACCGGTAAATCATACCAGTTCCGTTATCTCATCGATGGTTCGAACTGGGAAAACGATCCTGAAGCCGACAGTTTCATCCCGAGCGGACTTGGTTCGGAGAACTCGGTTGTTGCCCTCTAAAAGTTTCTTTGATTTTACACCCCATCCCCCCGACCCCCTTCCCC
This sequence comes from uncultured Bacteroidales bacterium, assembly GCA_903926565.1. Taxonomy (GTDB): domain Bacteria; phylum Bacteroidota; class Bacteroidia; order Bacteroidales; family FEN-979; genus CAIVAT01. The sequence continues at coordinate 9,487 of CAIYJU010000070.1, read as the reverse complement.
AAAAAGGGATGGGGGAGTAAGTCCCTCCCCTTCAGGGGAGGGATTTAGGGTGAGGTGCGTGAGGGTTACGACCCCACTTATTCAATCACACTGCAGATGGTAGCCTCATAAGGTCCGATCTGCATCTTCTGGAAGTAGCTGAACTCCTCCGGACTACGATGGGTTGAATGTAGTATTTTTCCGTATGTATGCTCTTGCAGGGAAATTGTTTTGTGTTTTCCTGTGAAATTGAGAATGATCAGTATCCTATCATCTTCTGTCTTGCGAAAATAAGCAAGGATGCCCTCCTTCCCGTTCATCACAGGAAACCATTCGCCCATTTGAAGGGCATTCGTGGTTTTTCGGAGCCCGATAAGGCTCCGGTAGTGGTTCAGCAGTGACTGTGGTTCTCCTTCCTGCATGCGGACATTGCGCGACTTGATGTCTTTGTTCAGTGGCAGCCAGGGCGTGCCTGTAGTGAATCCTCCACCCTGCTCCGGAACCCACTGCATGGGAGTGCGGGCCTTGTCCCTGCCGCTGAAAAACGGCCAGTAACGTTTGCCCAGCGGGTCCCGGATCTGGCTCTTTGAAAGGCTGGTGTTGTGCATGCCAATCTCCTCCCCGTAATAAATGAAGGGAGTTCCTGAAAGGGTCATCAGCAGCGTGGCAGCAACCTTTGCCTTCTCTTCTCTCCTGGTTCGCCAGGGGTAACGGTCGATGCTTCGCATCAGGTCATGGTTTGACAGCACATTGCAGGGCCAGCCGCCTTCCGGGATGCAATCATACCAGGCTTTGATGCTTTTGAAGTATGAGTACGCATTCCATGGGCTGAAAATCAGGGAGAAATCAAATGCAAGATGGATGCCATCATTGCCCTTCGCGAGGTACCTTGCCGCTGCCTTTGCATCGCCCGGCGGATGTGTGTATATTTCCCCGATGCTGACCCGGTTTTCATACCGGTCGAGCAGTTCGCGGATCTGTGTGACGATGGTGACGGAGCGCTTCCTGTTGCGCGTAAAAACATGTTTCTGAAGTGCAGGGATCCCCATGAAAACCGGGTTGTTCCTGAACTTTTTATCCTTGGCGATCAGGTTGATCACATCCAGCCGGAAACCATCCACACCCAGGTCGAGCCAGAATTTCATCTCCTCAAAGAAGACGCCTGGAAGTTCGGGATCGCGCCAGTTGAGGTCGGGTTGCTCTTCAAAAAACGAATGAAGGTAGTACTGGCCGGTTTGATCATCAAATTTCCATGCATTACCGCCGACAGCCGACTTCCAGTTATTTGGCGGACTTCCCATCACCCCCTCTTTCCAGATATACCAGTTTCTTTTACTGTTCGACAGCGACGACGCCGATTCTATAAACCATGGGTGCTGGCTGGAAGTATGGTTCAATATCATATCAAGAATGATCCTGATGCCGGCATCATGGGCCTTTTGCAGAAGCTCGAGGAAATCCTCCATGGTTCCGAAGAGCGGATCGATGGCACGATAATCAGACACATCATATCCAAAATCCACCATGGGAGACTTGTACATCGGTGAAATCCAGATGCCGTCGATGCCAAGATCCTTCAGGTAACCCAGCCGCCGGATGATTCCCCGGATATCACCGTTGCCATCTCCGTCGGAATCCTGAAAACTTCTCGGGTAAATGTGGTAAATCACGCCATGTTTCCACCATATCCATGGTTCACTGTCCTGCCTGTTCATACGAAACATATTTCATTCTTGAGTCCAATATCGTGTAACAAGCGGTCCATGATTGTTTCTGCATGGTATTCGTCCGACCGCCTTAAAGCTGCCTGTTTCATTTCTACCTGCCTGTCAGGATCAAGAAAGAAACCGATCACCCTGCCGGCCATCTCCTCTGCTGTCTCTACCAGGTATCCGCTCACGGAATCCTCCAGTATATCCCTTGGCCCTTTCGTATTATAGGCAACCACCGGCAAACCACAGCTCAGCGCTTCAAGTACGACACAGCTGAATGTATCAAAACGCGAGGGAAGCAGAAGAATATCCGAAGCCATGTAGAGTTCCTGAAGGTATTCCGGTTCGATCCACCCGGTAAAACCTGCTTCAGGCAGTTTCCGTTTCAGTTCCTCCTCTGCCGGCCCGGTTCCTGCAACAACAAGCTGAACCTCCGGAATCACCGACCAGATCATCTGCATGATGGCGGGTAACTCCATCACCCCTTTCTCCTTGCTGATCCTGCCGGCATAGATCACGACAGGCTTCAGCACGTCGACCCCGGCGACAGGCTTCAGCGCGTCGATCCCAACAACAGGCTTCAGCCTGTTGGCATGGAACGAGCCGTCTACCCAATGTGCGGTCAGAAAAACCCGGGAAGGGTCAATCCCGATAAATTTACCTGTAAGCCACTGCTGTTGCTCGGAATTAAGCACAAAAATGCCGTCAAACCGCTTATAATAAAGCTTTAGCATCCGTTGGATCCTCCTGAGCCCGGACTGTTCCAAGGCAAGCACTTCCCGGGCAAAGCTCAGCCAGTCGGTATGCAGGTAAAAGAAAGTTTCGACAGAGAATACATTTCTCAGCCAGAGCGCAGCCACTCCCATGGGCCCTTCGGTAGAACAGATAATCCTGTTATACCTGCCCCTCCTGAAGATGCGCTGTACTGAAAGATAGTTGGGTATCCTGAAAGGCTGCTGCCGGTAAAGTGGAATGGTGAACTCTTTTACAGGAGGCACCACGATCAGATGGTCACCCGATGGGATCGTGCTGCTGCATATCAGCAGGTCGATCGGAAGGTCACGGAGCCTGATCTCCTGCAGAACACCTTTCAGAACGGTCGATACGCCGTTGTGATCCCCGTAAGTGTCGGTGAGCCAGAGTAAACGACCGTCTTCCTGTTCTTTGCCGGATCTTAATTCCAGGATTTCGGGAACCATACGTTATTCCCCCAGATAATATACCTGATCCGATGTCAGAAACAGTTCATCATCGGATATGCCGGAATAACTTATCATCTCAGGATTCCCGGCATTCTCCTTTTTTTTATAGTCAGGTCCGACAAACATACCCCGCAAAAGTGGAAGGTTCTCCTGTTTTGACTTTCTGTCAGCAACAGGTGTATTTATTGATTTTAGTTTCATCTCCAGGTTGATTTTTTGCAAATTTCCAACTAAAAACAGCAGGGTTTTTGCTTTTCCGAAAACTTAATAATTTCTTAACAATAAATTAATGGTTTCGTAATACACTGTTAACATTGACCTTCTGACATACCGATATCTTTGTGCCCATCAAATGAAAAAACAATCTCTCCCCAAACGCAAAGTTGACCTGGTCATCATTTCTGATGTGCATCTGGGGGCCTTTGGCTGTCATGCCAGGGAGCTGTTGCAGTACCTTCGGAGCATCAAACCAAAAACACTTATCCTGAACGGGGATATCATTGATATCTGGCAGTTTCGCAAGCGGTTTTTCCCCAAGTCACACCTGATGGTAATCAGGCACCTGACCGGCCTTATTGCGAAAAACACCAAAGTCATCTACATCACCGGAAACCACGATGAACTGATGCGGAAATTCACCAGGTTCAACATGGGTTACTTCAAACTTGTAAACAGGTTGCTGATCGATCTTGACGGAAAGAAAGCGTGGATATTTCACGGTGATGTTTTTGATATCACGATGCAGCACAGTAAATGGCTGGCAAAACTGGGTTCATTCGGGTATGACCTGCTGATCATGTTAAACAGCTTCGTCAATTTTGTGCTGACCAGTTTTGGCAGACCGAAAATCTCCTTCTCCCGGAGGGTTAAAAAAAGTGTAAAGCGGGCCGTCTCCTATATCAACAAATTCGAAGAGACTGCAGCCGACATTGCAATATCGAAGGGGTATGGCTATGTGATCTGCGGACACATCCATCAGCCTGAAATGAGAACCATTACCAATTCCCGGGGATCAGTTACTTACCTGAATTCGGGAGACTGGGTTGAGAACCTCTCGGCCCTGGAATATCATGACGGCGCATGGAAAATATATAATTACCGCGAAGATCTTTATGCCAGGGCTTATGCAGAAGCGTCAAAACAGGCTGATTCGCCAAGTCACAAGGAAACATTCAAAGAACTTCTCAGAGAATTTGAGTTAAGGTAATCTCCTTTTCACTCCTCATCATCCTCCCATTGGTGGGTAACAGCCGGCTGGTGCTCCCTGATTAATTCCACATAGCGCCGGTGAACTTTATCAACGATAGATTCCCAGGGATGATAAATTGATTTACGTGCACCCTCTCCCGCCTTTTTAATGGCGTCCGGATGGTTTATCAACTCACGGATTTTGTGTGTAAGGGATTCAACGTTGTTTTCAACGAGGAACCCATTCACCCCGTCGGATATCCCTTCAGCTGAAGAACTTTTGGACACAACAACAGAGGGGACATCGAAAGCTGCTGCCTCCTGCAACACAAGCGGAGAATTATCATAAACCGACGGAAATACCAGCAAATCAGAAGCTGCATAAATGTTCTGTAACTCTTTTCGGTCGGTAATCACTCCGGTAAAAACTACATGGTCCTGAATATTATACTGCCGCACCAGTTTCATCATCTCGCCGGCAGCATATCCTTCACCAACAAAAACCATCCTGAATGACTCCCCGGAGGTTTTCAGCATATTTAGCGAATCAATGATAAGCCTGACATTTTTTTCCCAGCGATGCTGACCGACAAACAGCATCACCAACTCGTCGGGACCGGCCTCTATCATGTCCAGCCCCTTTTTTTTGTATTTAAGCAATTTTGACTTCTCAGGAATCATCATATCTGTGCCATTTTCCATGACTTCGTATGAACCATGGTAACCATATTCCCTTAGTGTCAGCCCGGTTGCATTATTAGGCACCCACACCAAATCCGCATTGTTATAAAAATCAAGTGTGAGCTTGAGCAGGAAGTCGACAAACAGGTCGTTGTTGAGCACTTTTTTGAAATCGTCGCGGTATTTGGTATGAAAAGTTGCTACAAGCGGCACATTGTGTTTGATTGCAAGTTTTGCGGCCAGCTGTCCGCTGATGAAAGGGCAATGCGCATGGAGCAGGTCAAACTTGATTTTTTTTACTTTTTTCTTGAAATCCAAATCAATCAAAGGCAACCCGACCCGGTATGGGTTCATTCCGGGAAGAAGAACCGACTTGAACCGATAAACCTTATAGTCAACATTGTCTTTGTAACCTTTTACTTTGGGTGCGATAAGCATGCTTTTGCCATACTTCTCATTCAGCCAGTAAGCATAACTGTGTGCGGTAATTCCAACACCATCCATGATAGGGAAATAAGAATCACTGAATTGACAGGTTGCGATTTTCATAGTATTTTTTTGCAAAGATCGCGCTGTCGCGTGAAACAAATCGGAAGTTAACAATTTGTTAATGAACATTTAACATTCGCTTGTGAATAATTTCACTTAAACTGTCATTTTCCGGTATATATTCATCAAATTTGTTTTAGATTTGTCTCTGTTGAATCACCTAATTTTCAATGCATGACTTTCCTCTATATTGTCATCGGACTCACCCTGGTTTTTGATTTTATCAACGGGTTTCATGACTCAGCAAACTCAATAGCAACCGTTGTTTCAACCAAAGTGCTCTCGCCCTTTTCTGCCGTTGCATTTGCCGCATTTTTTAATTTCATCGCATTTCTCATATTTAATTTAAAGGTTGCCACTACCATTGGGAAAGGGGTTGTAAACCCGGATGTCATCAATTTGAACGTGATTGCCGCCGCACTTTTTGCTGCCATTACCTGGAACCTGCTCACGTGGTGGTGGGGGTTTCCGTCAAGTTCATCACACACACTCGTTGGAGGGCTGGTTGGAGCTGCTGTTGCAAAAGCAGGCTTTGGATCAGTCGTAATCGGCGGTTTGATGAAGATCATTGCGTTCATCGTTATTGCCCCGATACTTGGCATGCTGATTTCTTTCATTATTTCTGCCATTGTTATCTGGATCTGCCGGAACTTCCCTCCAACCAAAGTTGATAAGTATTTCCGACAATTGCAATTGCTGTCTGCCGCATCATTCAGCCTGGGACATGGAGGAAATGATGCACAGAAGTCGATGGGCATCATCTGGGTTGCGCTTATCGTCACAGGACAGGCCACAAAGACAGATCCCATTGGACTATGGATTGTTCTATCGTGTCATGCTGCAATTGCTCTCGGCACCATGTTCGGTGGATGGAGGATTGTTAAAACCATGGGACAGCGTATAACCAAACTTAAACCATTTGAGGGTTTTTGCGCCGAGAGTGCTGGGGCTCTCACCTTATTTGGAGCCACTGCCATGGGGATTCCTGTCAGTACAACCCACACCATCACCGGGGCAATCATTGGCGCCGGCGCAAGAAAAGGGGTATCTGCAGTAAAATGGGGAGTGACAACGAAAATTTTCTGGGCATGGATTCTGACAATACCTGTCTCTGCTTTGATTGGAGCATGTGTGTATGGAATCCTTAATCTGGTAAATTAACATAGTGTTTTTTAGTGAACAATCTGGCGATATAAATAACTGAGTTATGAAAATAGATTCAATTTTAAAATTCTTTGTCCCGAACGACACCTCCTTTTTCCCGCTTTTCGAAGAAGGAGCCAGTATTCTTCTGAAAGCCTCCGCGTTACTCAAAACACTGATGGTGTCTGAAACCATGGAACAGCGTGAAATGGTCTCCAAACAGATCAAAGCGGTTGAGCACGAAGGAGATGAACTGACCCACAGAATTTATCAGCAGCTGAATAAGTCATTTATCACCCCGTTCGACAGGGAAGACATTCAGGCACTTGCCTCAGCCCTCGACGATGTACTGGATTATATCAACGGTGCGAGTCAGCGTATCAACCTTTACAAGCCAAAAGCCATCTTCCCTCCCTTCATTGAGTTTGCCGGGATCATCCACGCTGCTGCCGGAGAACTGGAACAGCTGCTCCATGGTCTGAAGGATGCGGTTAAGAACAAAGAGAAGATCGTCCAGGGTTGTATCACCATCAACACCCTCGAGAACAAAGCCGACGATCTTTACCACAACGGCATCTCCGATCTTTTTGAACACGAGAAAGACACCATTGAACTGATCAAAAACAAGGAGATTTTCGGTACACTTGAAAAAGCTGTGGATAAGGCCGAAGATGTGTCCGACATCATCAAGACCATCCTGATTAAAATGGCCTGACAAGGCTGACAGCCCCTATTTTTTTTCCACCCGCGCTTTGATACCCCGCATAATTTTCAGCGGAGTGTCCGCAATGACCATGTTGTAAATCCAATCGGGCACTGCCCCTCCCGGGTCGACACTTCCTTCCAGAACTACATGAACCAGGCTGTCGCCGACTGGTGTTATGGTCCATTTTTGACTGTAAACCTTAATCCTGATATAGTCAGGATTTTCAGGCACCACATTCAGTAAAGGTTTCGCAGTAACTGTGCGGATCCCTGTCACCGGGTCGGTAAAAATCGTTGCATCCACGCACAGGTCACGGTCGGTCACCGGCCACGGCGCATCATACACCAGGTAATACTGCGACCGCTTCTCCTTCTCATAAAAAATCACCTTGATCTCCTTCAGGTTCTTATCCCACCAGTCGAGGTTCTTCACATTCCCGATCAGGTTGAACACGCTTTGTTTAGATGCACGAATGTCGGCAACTCCCTTAAACGATTTGATCGCATTTCCAGGCTCTTTGCGGGTGTAAATTTTAATGCCGTCCTTCTCCTTGGCAAAATTCCATGCTTGAGCAACCGCCGAAGCGGACAGCAGAAGCATAAAACCGATCGTAATAACAAAGAAAAAATAGCTGCGAATCATTTATTCTGGAATATCCGGCAAAATAACGGCTTTTTGGCCACAAATAAATGTTTCACGCAAATCTGCGCCCTTTTCTGCGAGAAATTTTACAAAATATTTTACACTACGCCATGTTTTGGCGTAGTCTGGTATTAGTTTTGCCTTCGATAACCAACAACACCGGTATAACATTTCATGCATTTAGCAGACAATCCGGGTTGAAGAAAGTAACTCAATTAAACATTACGACCATGATTTTACTCACTGTTTATAAGGAATCTGCCGGTGCACGGGAAAGACGGGAATTCGCCCGTCTGCAGGATGCGATTGAATTCGGACAGAAAACCGGATCGGATTACGAAATTTTCGACCCGATCACCGGCAAGGTCATCGACTGGAACGAGATCAACGTACGGGAAGACGACGGCTGGTATTACGATGAGGCAGAATTTCTCTGGAAGCGGTACAGCGTAGCTGAGGAAACCGATGCCGATTTCCCTGGCGGAGATTTCCAGTACGAACTTCCAGGCAAAAACCGTAAATTGCGATGCGCCTGATCAAATGAATCCATCACGCCATGGCAAAACAGGACTATTTTTTACGGTATCTCGCCATCATCCGGAAAGTCCGCCGGCAAGGTGAAGCCAATTTTATGGAGATCAACGACTACCTCCGGGATGAATCTGAATTTATGGACCGCCCATTTTCGGTTTCAAAACGCACGTTTATGCGCGATCTGAACGAGATCAGGGAGCTGTTCAAAGTCGACATCCGGTATGACTTCAACAAAGGGGTCTATTTCATTGCCGAAGATGAACAAAGCGACCTGAACAACCGCATGCTTGAATCCATCGACACCATCAATTCACTGAAAATGATGGGTGATGCAACCCGGTATATGTTTTTCGAAAAGCGCAAAGCCCATGGCACGCATCATTTTTACGGACTCCTGCACGCCATTAAGAACCGGGTGATCATCCTGCTCGTCCATCAGAAATTTGACAGTGATGAACCAAAGGAACGCCCTGTGGAGCCTTACGCCCTCAAGGAGTCGAAAGGCCGGTGGTACCTGCTGGCAAAGGACCGGAACGACCGCAGGATTAAAACGTTCGGTCTCGACCGGATCCTCAGCTTTCAAAATACATCAGGAAGGTTTGATTACCCCATGCACATGGATGTCAATGAGATGTTCCGTTACTGTTTTGGCGTTATCAATCCCGATGATGCGGTGCCGGAGGAGATCATCCTCTCTTTTGAACACGAACAGGGCAAGTTCATCAAAAGCTATCCCATCCATGAATCGCAGGAGATCCTTGTTGACACCTCCAAAGAACTCAGGATCAAACTGACCCTCTTCACCACCCGCGACCTGGTGATGGAGATTCTCTCTTATGGCATGGCGGTGAAGGTAATTTCGCCGGAGCGGCTGAAGGAAGAGGTAAAAGCCATACATCAGGGCGCGTTGAAACAATAAAAAATTTCATCATTGCTTAATCAGCTTGATCGTTTCAACCTTTTCCCCGGCTAAAATCCTGACCAGGTAAATACCTGTTGGAACATTGCCAAGCATGAACTGGTGCTTTTTCTCCCCAATGATGATTTCCTTCATGATCCGTTCGCCCAGCATGCTGTAGATTTCCAGTTTCAGGTCCTGTCCGGTACCATCTCCCGATTGTTCGAGGGTGAATGTGCCTGTCGTAGGGTTG
>CAIYJU010000069.1 GCA_903926565.1 uncultured Bacteroidales bacterium | reverse complement strand
GGGAAGCCTCTTTCTGATTTACTGCAATCTGAAGATTATTTTTTCTTCACAACCTTTGATGCAGCCTTTTTTGCAACTGGTTTAATTTCCGCAGCTTTTTTCTGTTTGATTACCGCCTGGGCTGCAGCCAAACGTGCAATAGGCACGCGGTAAGGGGAGCAACTTACATAATCAAAACCAAGTGAATGGCAGAATTCAACAGAAGCAGGTTCACCACCATGCTCACCACAGATACCGATCTTGAGGTTTTTACGGGTTGAACGACCTTTTTCGACAGCTATTTTCATGAGCTGGCCAACACCTTCGAAATCGATTACCTGGAATGGATCAACCGGTAAGATTTTTTGTTCGATATATTCGGGAACAAAGCCGCCAATATCGTCACGTGAGAAACCAAACGTCATCTGGGTAAGGTCATTGGTTCCGAACGAGAAGAATGAAGCCGTTTGAGCGATTTTGTCAGCAGTCAGCGCCGCACGGGGGATCTCGATCATGGTTCCGACCATATGCGGGATCTCCTTCATCTTGAATTTCTTGCACACTTCCGCATAGATCTCATCGATGATTACATACTGGTGCTGTAACTCTTTCTCGGTACAGGTTACCGGGATCATGATCTCAGGGAGTACCTTAATCTTTTCCTGAAGCAATTCTGCAGTAGCTTCAAAGATGGCACGAACCTGCATCTCTGTGATTTCAGGGTAGGTGATGCCCAGGCGGACTCCGCGATGGCCCATCATCGGGTTGGTTTCGTGAAGCTTATCGGCACGGCGGTTAAACTCCTCTTTTGTGATCTTCAGGCTGTCAGCGATTTTTTTGCGGGCTTCTTCCTGCTGTGGGATGAATTCATGTAAAGGCGGGTCAAGCGTACGGATGGTAACTGGATATCCATCCATGGCAGCGAGGGTTTGCTTGATATCCTGTTTTACATAAGGATAGAGCTCATTCAATGCTTTGCGACGTTCTTCACCAGATTTCGAAGCAATCATCTTACGGAGGATGAAGAGTGGTTTCTCGCCGTTCTTGGCATAGAACATGTGTTCGGTACGGAACAGCCCGATCCCTTCAGCGCCAAATGCACGTGCTTTTGCGGCATCTTCCGGCGTGTCGGCATTGGTACGGATTTTCATTGTCCGTATGGCATCGCATAAAACCATGAATGCCTTAAGGTCTGGATTTTCAGGGTCCGGCATGATTGTCGGCACCTTACCATTGTAAATGTATCCCTTTGATCCGTTCATAGAGATGAAGTCTCCCTCTCTCAGGGTAATTGCACCGATTTCCATGGTTTTTTTGGTGGCATCGATCTTGAGCCCACCGGCACCAACGATACAACATTTCCCCCAGCCGCGGGCAACAAGTGCGGCATGGCTTGTCATTCCGCCACGGGCCGTGAGGATTGCCTGTGCAGCACGCATTCCTTCAATGTCTTCCGGGTTTGTCTCTTCACGAACGAGGATGACCGTTTTGCCCTGTTTTGCCCAGGCAACAGCATCCACTGAATTGAACACGATTTGTCCGGCAGAACCACCAGGACCGGCAGGCAGACCTTTTGCGATCTCTTTTGTTTTCTTCTCAACAGCCGGATCAAGGATTGAGTGGAGGAGCTCGTCGAGCTGGCCTGGCTCAACACGTGAAACTGCCTCTTCGCGGGTAATCAGTTTTTCATTGTACATGTCAACAGCCATTTTAACGGCTGCCGGCCCGTTACGCTTTCCAACACGGCACTGAAGCATGTAGAGTTTTCCATCCTGAATGGTGAACTCTATGTCGAGCATGTTGCGGTAATGCTTTTCAAGGTTGCGTTCAATTTTAAAGAGCTCTTTATAAACCGCAGGCATGGCGGTTTCCAGTGACTGAAGCTTCATGGTATGCTCATCCTTGCCGATTTCATTGATCGGGTTCGGGGTGCGTATACCTGCTACCACATCCTCACCCTGGGCATTTGCAAGCCATTCACCATAGAAATAGTTCTTGCCAGTGGCCGGATTACGGGTAAATGCCACACCTGTTGCTGAACTCTCGCCCATGTTGCCGAATACCATCGACTGCACATTTACTGCAGTTCCCCATTCAGTAGGAATGCCCTCAATGCGGCGGTATGAGATTGCACGCTTCCCATTCCAACTGGAGAAAACTGCTCCCACAGCACCCCAGAGTTGTTCCATCGGATCTTCCGGAAAGGAAGTTCCAAGAACCTGCTTTACTTTTTTCTTATATATTTCAATAAGCGCTTTAAGATCTTCCGCTGTAAGGTCCGTATCACTTTTGGCTCCCCTTTGTTCTTTCATTTTATGAAGCTCGGCTTCAAGCTGAACACGAACACCTTTTCCTTCTTTTGGTTCGATGCCTGCAGCTTTCTCCATCACCACATCAGAATACATCTGGATAAGACGGCGTTGCGAATCATATACAAAGCGCGGATTGCCGGTCTTTTTAATCAGTCCTTCACGGGTAATGTCGTTCAGCCCTACATTTAAAACAGTCTCCATCATGCCAGGCATGGAAGCACGGGCACCGGAGCGAACCGATACCAGGAGCGGGTTGTTTTTATCACCAAAGATGGCGCCCATTGCCTTCTCCGTTGCTTTAAGACTGTCAGAAACCTGTTTTTTTAATTCCCTGGGATAGGATTTTTTATTCTGCTGATAATAGGTACATACTTCAGTGGTAATTGTGAAACCGGCAGGTACTGGGAGTCCGATGTTTACCATCTCAGCGAGGTTCGCACCTTTACCGCCAAGCAGATTCTTCATTTCGGCCGTACCTTCGGCTTCCTTGCCGCCAAAATAGTAGACGTACTTGTTCTCGTTAGCTTGTTTTGCCATAATTGACATCATTTAGGTTAGTGAAAAAATTGAAGCGGCAAAAGTACAAAAAAAAACGCTTATTTCTGCGGAATTCAGGAAGGAAATTTAATAGGTAAGCTGACCGATATTGCTCATATTCCATAGTATCCACTGCTGCCTTCCCCGGATATAAGGCGTTGGGGAGGATGGATTCCATTTAAGGGGATTGGGGAGTACGGCGGCAATCAGCGCTGCTTCACCGCGGGAAACCTTTGAAGCAGATTTTCCGAAATAGGATTGAGATGCGGCTTCAACACCATAAATGCCTTTCCCTGTTTCAATTACATTCAGATAAACCTCGAGGATGCGTTTCTTGCCCCAGACGAACTCTATTAATACCGTGAAATACACTTCCAATCCTTTACGTACCCAGGAGCGTTGGGGCCAGAGAAATACATTTTTGGCAGTTTGCTGAGTGATGGTGCTTGCGCCACGCATCTTTTTACCCTGCTGCTTTGCATTGTACTCTTTGGCTTTTTCAATGGATTCGAAATCAAAACCAGTGTGTTGAAAAAATCGGTTGTCTTCAGAGGCAACAACTGCAAGGGCCAGGTTGTGAGACATTTTATCCAGCGAAATCCACTCTTTTTGCAGTTTTACAGTTTGACCGTTCCAGGATTGCTCTGCAAGCCGGATCACCATCAGTGGCGTAATGGGTGGATTGACAAATTTATACAGGATGATGAAAAACAGGGTTGAGGCAAAATAGATGATGATGAAATATTTAATAAACCGCAATGACCGAAGGAAAAATTTTTTCATGAATGCAGCGCTTTGCCGATGGATGATCTCACCTGAACCATCTGTCTGATTAACTGATTTATAGCCCGATTAAGAGACGCTTAATTTTTATTAATATACTGATTCAACTCCTCAATTGATGATTCAAATTCAAATGCATCATTCAGCAGAAAATAGTTTTTGATATCCCATGTGTACTTGTAGGCATATTTGGCAAATTCGAGCTTGTTTGATTCAAAAGTGAAAAGTTTCATTATTTGTTTAACCTGCTGGCAAAGCAAACAGTTGGATCCCACGATTTGCCTGGCAATCGTCAATTTGCTGGATTCAAATGACTTTGAGGAAATTGACTCCAATGCCTGGTCAAAAGAATGGGGGCTCATGGGCCTCGGACAACCTCTCGGGCCGGTATATTCAGGGTGTTCCATTCTTTCTTCATCATAATCAACCTGTTGACTTGTTCCATTCGAGGAAGTTTGTGTGGTTGTTGTGGTGATGCTTGCACCACCCATTAATCCACCTGTATTCACCGTGGTTGTCTGGCTGATGGTTGTGGTGCTGAGCCTGGGTGTTGCTGAGTAAATATATATATCCTGACCGCTTTGAGGTTCAGGGATTTCATCAATCGGTGTACTGCTTAACATGCGCAAAACCCAGGTTCCTTTGCTGTTTTTAAGTGCCTCGTAGGCAACCTCAACTTCCGGTTGCAGGTAAATGGTTTTATCGATTTCAGGAATAGTCTTATTTTCAAAAAGGACCTTTACTTTATAATTCGGCGCATTTAAACCTGTCACCTTTACATTGGTTTCCGGGTTTGGTGATTGCTGAATCCCATTCATTACGACAATAAATGGCTCGTTGGCCTGTGTGAAAATTACAATGTTTGAAAATTGCGAAAATGAATGGAATCCTGAGAAAAGAAAAATAACTGTGAAAAGAAGTGGATGGATTGATTTCATAGTGAACATGATGTTTTAATGTTGATTTTACAATCATTCAAAGTGAATATAATGTCCGGAACTTTTATAAATTAGCCGCAAATATAGTTTATATATACCGAGAAAACAATCACTTTCCCTACCTTTGCTGTTCCAAAACTAACAGATCTATGAGCAATTTTATCGGTATCCGGCATGAGGATAAATACAAACTTGAACGAAGGGCCCCGCTTACACCCAGGCATGTTGCCCGGCTTGTGAAGCAGAAAAAACTTGACATTATTGTACAAAGTTCCGACAAAAGGATTTTTACAGATGATGAGTATGTTCATGCAGGAGCGAAAATTGCGAAAGACCTGAAAAAATGTTCAGTGATTTTTGGTGTGAAAGAGATGCCTGAGTCATTTTTTGAACCGGAAAAGACCTATGTTTTCTTTGCACATGTGGTGAAAGGCCAACCATATAATATGACCATGCTCCGCAGGATGATGGAATTAAAATGCAACCTCATCGAATATGAAAAGGTGGTTGACGAGCAAGGTAAACGCCTTATTTTTTTCGGGAGGTATGCCGGGATGGCCGGAATGATAAATTCTCTGTGGGCACTGGGCTTACGCCTGAAGGAGTCTGGCTACAGTTCGAACCTGGTGAAATTGAAACAAGCGCATCACTATCATTCACTCAATGAAGCCAAAGATGATATTTCTGCAATCGGGCAATTGATTGCGGAGAAAGGGATTCCTCACGAATTAAGGCCATTTGTAATTGGTTTTACAGGATACGGGAATGTTTCGCAGGGCGCCCAGGAAATCGTCGGGCTCCTGCCTGTAAAAGAGATCTCTCCTGAAAAGTTACTTGAACTGCACAAGCGGAAAAAATTGCCCGATAACCTGGTCTATAAAGTCATTTTTAAAGAAGAAAATCTCTTTGAACATGTTGACGGTGAACCGTTTGATCTTCATGATTATTACGCAAATCCTCACCATTACCGTAGTGTATTTGAAAATTATATCCCTTACCTGTCAATGTTAATCAACTGTGTTTACTGGGATAAACGATACCCAAGACTTGTCACTAAGCAATTTCTGAAGAAAATGTATGCAAAGGAGAATCCCCGACTGACTGTTATCGGTGATATCAGCTGTGATGTGGATGGTTCGGTTGAATGTACCCTTAAGCCAACTGAAATCGATGATCCGATTTTTGTTTATAACCCG
This sequence comes from uncultured Bacteroidales bacterium, assembly GCA_903926565.1. GTDB lineage: Bacteria > Bacteroidota > Bacteroidia > Bacteroidales > FEN-979 > CAIVAT01. The sequence continues at coordinate 8,853 of CAIYJU010000069.1, read as the reverse complement.
GATACAGAACAGATCACCATGGGTTATAAAGGCAAGGGCATGCTTGTGATGGCGGTTGATATCCTGCCGGCTGAGTTGCCACGCGACTCCTCGGATGGCTTTGCAGATGTTCTCGTGAATTTTGTAAAACCCATAGCAGATGCTGATTTTACTGAGCATTTCGACGACCTGGACCTTCCCAAGGCCATTAAGAAAGCCTTGATCCTTCACAATGGAGAATTGACGCCGGAATATAAGTATATGGAGGAGTTTTTGAAATAGGAGGACAAGCGGACTGATACTAAACTAAAATATTTAACTGACTAATTTGTGATGAAAAAGATTTTGATTCTCGGTTCAGGGCTTGTTGCCCAACCAATTATCCGGCATTTACTTTCTAAAAACTACCAGGTTACTGTTGCTTCAAATACACCCGACCGGTCCGACATGATGATTGCCGGCAATGTGCATGGTGAATCTGTTTTGTGGGACGCCGGTGACGAGGATTCACTTAGCCGACTGATTGCTGACCATGATATCACCGTGAGTTTACTGCCTTATGTCTTTCATGTAATGGTTGCCCGTCATTGTGTTGCGCATAAAAAGAACATGGTCACCACCTCCTATGTGAAACCAGAAATGCATGCGTTGGATGCAGCCGCAAAAGAGGCTGGCATCATTTTATTGAACGAAATGGGGCTCGATCCGGGGATTGACCACATGTCGGCCATGCGTATTATTGATAAGGTACATGAACGGGAAGGGGCAATCCTTGAATTTTTCTCGATATGCGGGGCGTTGCCCGCACCGGAAGCTGCTGACAATCCATTCAAATATAAATTCTCATGGAGCCCCAAAGGCGTGGTGTTGGCAGGAAACAATGATGCAGTGTACCTGCACCACGGGAAAGTGGTTGAATTGCCGACCCGCGACTTATTTAAAAATCCTTTCCTGGTAAACTTTCCGGAAGTTGGTGAGCTCGAAGTATATCCAAACCGGGATTCACTTGCATACAAGGATATTTATGGCATTCCTGAAGCACAGACCATGTACCGCGGTACATTCCGCTACAGGGGATGGTGTGAAACCCTCGATGCAATCAAACAGATGAACCTGATCTCTCCGGAAAAATTTGACATGGCCGGGATGACATTTGCCGGATTGGTTAAGAAGCAGGCAGGGTTGGAAGACAAAAATAATGATATCAGAACGCTGGTTGCAGACCACCTTGGAATTCCGGTCAGCACACATGCCATTGAGGCCATGAACTGGCTGGGTTTGTTTGATGATGCTCCGATGAACAGGTCGCTTGATTCTACCTTCGAAGTGACGTCCGACCTGATGATTGAGAAGATGAGCCTGGGCCTGAATGAACGGGATATGGTCGCGATGCAGCACACTTTTCTTGCTGCCTTTTCTGATGGGAGGAAAGAGGTCATCCGTTCGCGAATGCTCGACTTTGGAACACTGGCAACGGATACGTCCATTGCACGTACCGTTGCATTACCTGCTGCCATTGCAGTGGAGATGATACTGGATGGACAGATAAATATCAAAGGCGTTCATGTTCCGGTAGTGCCTGAGATTTATAACCCGGTTCTGGATCAATTGGAAAATTTGGGTATCAGGATGGTCGAAGAGTTTGGTTTGCCCTTGTCTGAGATGATCAATAAAGGGTAATTGGTTTGTTGCAGGCAATTCTTATTTAAATATTAATTATTTATAAATCATGGGAATAGGCGAAATAATAGTCGTTGTTATTATCGGAATTGTATTGTATGCTGTCTTCAGTATGAGGAAAAAACCTGAAGGCAACGGCGCAAAGCCAGATAACCAGCCATCTGGCGGTCAGGGTAACACAGGAAATGGTTCTGGAAACACGGTAAATAATGGAGGCCAGCGTAAATCCGGATATGCAAAATGGGTTGGCGGAGGACTCGGCTGGGTTTTTGGCGGACCGATTGGTGCCATTCTTGGTGTTGCCCTGGGATCCATGTTGGATGGAGCCAACACCGGGCAAAGTTCGTATCGGGGTACCCAGCGTGGTGATTTTGCGATGAGTTTACTGGTCCTTTCTGCAGCCGTTATGAAAGCTGATCAGAAAATAGTAAAATCAGAGCTCGAATTTGTACGTAGTTTTTTTATCTCCCAGTTTGGCCTTGATGAAGGCAACAGACTGATCAGCATGTTGCAGGAGATTCTGAAACAGGATATAAATATCCGGGAAGTGAGTGTGCAGGTCGGACAGTTTACCGATTATCCGGTTAAACTTCAGCTGGTTAACTATTTGTTTGGGATTGCCGCGGCTGATGGCCAATACCATTCTGATGAGGTTGACATGATATCCACCATAGCTGGTTTCATGGGGGTATCCTCAGCTGATTTCACATCCATCAAAGCCATGTTTGTGAAAAGTACCGGTTGGGCCTATGATGTTCTTGAAATTGCCTCAAGTGCAACAGATGAGGATGTGAAAAGGGCATATCGTGAAATGGCAAAAAAGCACCATCCTGATAAAGTTTCCCATCTTGGTGAGGATATCAGGAAATCGGCCACGGAAAAGTTTCAGAAAGTAAGTGCTGCTTATGAGGAGATCAAGAAACAGCGTGGCATGAATTAATTTTTTTCCATATGCTGTTTACTGAAAGTAAAATCGGCCCGGTTTTATTACGCAACAGATCGATCCGAGCTGCTGCATTCGAAGGGATGTGTCCCGGTCATCATGTTTCCAGCGAACTTATACGTTACCATTCATCAGTCGCATCCGGTGGGATTGGCATGACAACTGTGGCTTATGCATCTGTTGCACAGAGTGGATTGTCGTTTGCCCATCAGCTTCTTATCAACTCGAATTCCATTCCTGAACTCAGGCAATTAACCGGTGCGATTCACCGGGAGGGGGCTGCTGCAGCAATCCAGATAGGCCATGGCGGGTTGATGGCCGATAAAAAAATATCGGGAGTGTGCCTGTCACCATCAGGGGGCTTCAACCTGTACGGGCCAACCTGGCCGCGGGCCATCAGCATGGAGGAGATACGTAATATCATCAATGATTTTTCAAATGCTGTGAGGATAATTAAAGAGGCGGGCTTTGATGCTGTGGAAGTGCATGCAGGACATGGTTATCTCATCAGTCAGTTTCTTTCACCGTTTACAAATAAGCGCAAAGACTTGTATGGCGGCCTGTTTGCCAACAGATGCCGGTTCCTGGTTGAGGTGATCAGGGCAGTGAGGGATGCTGCAGGACCAGGGATGGCCGTTGTTGTGAAAATAAATCTGCGCGATGGATTTCGGGGAGGGATGGAACTGGATGAATCAGTTGAGGTTGCAAAATTGCTTGAAGCAGAAGGGGTGGATGGGCTGGTGTTGTCCGGAGGATTTGTTTCAAAAGCACCCATGTATGTGATGCGTGGCAGTATGCCTGTGAAAATAATGGCCCACTATATGGAAAATCCGTTGATGAAGTACGGCACCCGCTTTTTTGGCGGAATACTGATGAAGTCGGAACCGTTCAGTGAAGGTTACTTTCTTGATGATGCACTGAAGATCAGGTCGGCTGTCAAACTGCCTTTGGTCTGTGTCGGCGGCCTGAAATCACTGGAGATGATCGAAAGGGTGCTTGAACTGGGGTTTGATTTTGTCCAGATCGCAAGGGCTTTGATTCATGATCCGGGATTTGTCAATAAACTGAAATCAGGAGAGGTGGTTACCTCAGGCTGCAAGACTTCCAACTATTGCATTGCAAGAATGTACTCCGGTCCAATGGCCTGCCTCCAGCACGTTGCAGGTGCAGATGCCGAAATGGGATTGTAAAAATGGGCTGTAAAGTGAATTACAGCCCATGGCACCCTTACCAAAAAACTCAAAACAAAACAAAAAAAACAAAAAAAACAAAACAAAACAAAATTCCAGGATTAATCAATCAGCATAAACTTTCTGATCTGTGTGCTGGTTTCTGTATTAATCCGAATAAAATAAAAGCCCTTAGGTTCTTTGGAAATGTCAAATGAGTACTCCTCAGAACCGGAACAAGTCCGATTGAGAATTTTCTTTCCGCTGATATCCATGATGGATACCTCCAACACCTGGTTTTTCAAACTTCCCGCTTTAAACTTTATCAAACCTCTCGTTGGATTCGGGTAAACCTGCAGATCGGAGGATGTTACGTCATTGATTCCGACAGATGATGCTGCCTGGGTAACTGTCACAGTTTGCGATGGAAGGCCGGAAACGGTAACAGTAATATTGGCAACCCGCTGAGATACGGATGTGTTTTCAGAATAATTGGCATTTATCGTTCCGTTTCCGGTCCCATTTCCGGTCACTGTACACCATGAAGCACTGCTGCTGGCGCTCCATGATGAATTTGATGTAACGGTAAAAGTTGTTGAGCCTGCCAGTGCTGATACACTTCTGTTGGATGGTGCAACCGACAGGGTAGGAGCTGGTGCTGAAGCTGTGAAAGTACCTGCCATACCTGGAGCATGCGGTGTGCATACATAAGCATAAGGACCTGCAACAGTGACTTTATATTCAAAGGTAGGATTTGCACTGTTTATCAGTGCATCCCAGGATGCCGCACCGGCCGGAATACCTCCGGGATTTGAAGTTGTGGTATGGTTCCCGGCACTAAGCACCCATCGTATCGTATCCCCCACAGTGACATTGAGACTGGCTGGGCTGAAGAAGAAGTTGCCAACTGAAACCACATGTTTGGTGGCCATAGTGGAAGTGCGAAATCCAAGTGTTGATATGATAATCAACGCGAAAGCTAAGTATGTAGATTTTTTCATGGAGTTATTTGAATATAATTTAGACTAAATAAAAACAAAGGTACGCAATATTTCATATATAAAACACAAATTTCAATTATTTAACAATTTTTTAACACATTTGGAAGATCATTGTTTTCCTGGGAAATTAGGTTACTTTTGAGCATAAAAAAATGATGATGAGAGCTACATGGATTCTTATTTGCCTGTTTTTGTTGATTTCATTAACGGAAGAGGCCCAGGCACAACTAACCGATAAAGTGGAAACTGAATCTGATCCGGTGATTCTGCGAAAACTGGAGCAATGGAAAGATCTGAAGTTTGGATTGCTTATGCACTGGGGGACTTACAGTCAATGGGGAATTGTGGAATCCTGGTCCCTTTGCTCGGAAGATGAGGACTGGTGCCGAAGAAAAAATAAAAATTACATCGAATATTGCAAGGAATATACTCAGCTTAAATCGACATTTAACCCTGTCAGATTTGATCCGGGGGCATGGGCAAAGGCGGCAAAAGATGCAGGGATGAAGTACGTGATCTTTACAACAAAGCATCACGACGGTTTTTGTATGTTTGATACAAAACAGACGGATTATTCCATAACCGATGCTGGTTGTCCGTTTCATACAAATCCAAAGGCAAATGTGACAAAAGAGATTTTCAAGGCATTCACTGCAGAGGGATTCTGGACGGGCGCGTATTTCTCAAAACCTGACTGGCACTGCAATGATTACTGGGCAGAAGAGTGGGCCACGCCGAACAGAAATGTAAACTACAGCATTAAAAAGTACCCTGAACGATGGCAGAAATATTGTGATTTTACCTATAACCAAATCAAGGAGCTGATGAGGGATTATGGCAAAGTTGATATTTTATGGCTGGATGGGGGATGGGTAGATCCTAAAAACGGTCAGGATATAAATATGCCAAAAATTGCCTCCATGGCGCGTGGTTACCAGCGTGATTTGCTGATTGTTGATCGCACTGTTACCGGAAAATACGAGAACTATCGCACACCTGAGCAGGAAATACCTGACAGGTTGCTCGATTATCCATGGGAAACGTGCATGACAATGGCATCTTCATGGTCGTATGTTCCTGGTGATATTTACAAACCCACCAATAAAATCATTCATAACCTTGTTGACATTGTGTGCAAAGGAGGTAATTACCTCCTGAATATCGGCCCGTCACCGGAAGGGGAGTGGGCAGACACCGCGTATCAGCGACTGAAGGAAATAGGAGACTGGATGAAGATCAACGGTGAAGCCATTTACAATTCCAGGCCCGTTGCACCCTATAAATCCGGGAATGTTTGTTTCACATCAAACCCCGATGGTACCATATACATCATATACCTTGCTGCTCCCGGGGAATCAACATTACCTGCCTCCGTTGAAGTCAGGGGATATATTCCCGGGCAGGGCTCAATCCTGGAATTGTTGGGCTACAATGGAAAATTGAAATGGAAAAAGGGGAAGGATGCAAATATTTTTATTGAAATTCCCGGGAGTTTGCAAAAAACTCCTCCCTGCAGTCACGCATGGACATTTCGAATTCAGGAGAAATAACCTGGAGCAGTAAACGCGATACCAAGCAAGTTGAATGGGTTAATCGTGGAATCGCCAGGCTACGCCAAATTTGAATGCACCATCCTGCATGGGATAGTCAGGGGTGGTGTAGTATCCTCGTCCCATAAAACTGGCATTCAGGTGAGTATAGGTCAGGAAAAATCTTGCCCGCTGAATTTTCAGATTGATAAAAATATCCATATAAAGGTAATTGCCGATTTCCTTGCGATCCTGAAGATAAAATGATCGTGTTGCCGGGTTGTAACGATCTGCATAATAAGCAGTGTTATAGAAAAAATTAAGTCCGGGTTCGAAGGTGGCAGCGCCATGGAACAGTGGTTGTGAAAAGTAAACAGACAAATTTCCCATAAATGCCGGGAGGCGGAGAACGGTGGCTCCCTGGACTGTCTGATAAGATAATTGTGTCCTGAAAATAAACTTCCAGAGTTCAAGATTGCCATTCAGGTAACAGCGAAAGTAGCCGAACTCTTTTTGATTCTGTCGGGGCAGGCTTAATGAGTCGAGGTAAATAAAATTGGTGATCCTGTTAATCGTAAAGCCGGTTTCAAAAAACCTGAAGGAGTAGTTGAAACCGCCGGCGATCATTCCCTGCTTTGACCATGTTGTATCCCATTGAAAACTGTTGCCAAGGTATTGTGTGTAAAACCAGCCCGGTTGCTGTAAACTGTAATTTCCGGTAAGTGATATAATGCCTGCATTTCTCTTGTTACTGCCAAGAATGGACGACAATTTTACATTCAGGTTGAAGTCACCTTCGTTATAATCGCCCATTACCAGGTCGCCCCTGGCCTCCAGTTTAAGACTGGAAAATGGTGTAAAGCTAATTTCTGCATGGGGGATAAACTGTCTGAAGGTATGATATGTTCCATGAAGTGAAACCTCGGAATACTGATGCCGGATACCTGCTTCAAGATGGAAGACTCTCAATTGTCTGTTAGGCTTGAAACTGGGGTTAGACCAGGTAAAGTCATTAACAATTTTTTTAACTGTTATTGAATCATATGTATGCACAGTATCTAAAACAGGCGGAGGGAAGAACCCGCTGTCGGGTTGATTGTCGGTGAAATTCTGAATTTGCCTGTTATATTGAAATGAATATGTTAGACGGCCAAAATCAACTCTGTGTTTCAGGGCAAAAGAGGTATCCTTTTCATTTTTAGGGTGGCGGCTTAAGTCAAAATAGTGTTTCATGAAGAAACCTGATTCCCTGATTTGATTCTGTGCACTGGCCAGATAAACCGGAATAACCATTCTGTTGGGTTCAATGTTTTTCTCGAACAGGGTGTCATTTTTAATGCCGCCGTTTTCGTAGTTCCTTAGCCTGTTGGCCGTGAAATTGGCAATGACTCCATACCGTTTGTTCTTTGTAAAGAACTGAGAAGTAAGCACGAAGTTGACATGGTTTGTTTTTTGCCTGGAATAGGCACCCGGGGCGCTCATGACATGAAAGTCGAAAGCTAAATTGAAGGTACGGTAAATATTCCGGCTAAAGATTGCATGAAAATTTTGTTCTTTTTTGGCTCCCTGAACATAAGAGAGTTCCGAATAAGTTTTATAGACTTTGTAATATTTAACGCTGTCGTTTTGATACAGGTATTGGTCGGAGCTGTGAAATCCGTAGTCAAAGCCACTTCTGGCTGCATTGGAGGAGAAAGGAGTTAAGGAGCGATAGCTTTGGCCAATATTTCCCAGTGTTGCGAAAAAGCGATCGTGTTTATACAGGAAATCATACGTTTGAAACCCGGTAAGGCTGGTATCATTCTGGTGCAGGTCGAGTGGCCCAAGTTTTTCAAAATTACTATAGAAAAAGGACACAGCAGTTGAATCACGGTGTTTTTTAATGGAGTCGAGAAGTACTTTGTTTTGCCTATCAGGCTGGCCGGGTTCTTCCTGCTCTGCTGTTGTGCGGTTTCGCTTTTGTGAAACAGAGGAAGAGTCAGTTTGCTGTTGGGCAAAGGCATGGACAGATAAAGCCAGGAGCAGGAGTGTAACGAACAGAAAACGTAGCAGGTTCAAATGCATTCAGGCGGCCGGAATTTGAGGATAAAGGTACGTAAAAAAAGCAGGGCAGGAGGGGAAAGGGCAAAAAAAAACCCAGCGGTTAGGCTGGGTTTATAAAAGATCGGCGACGACATACTCTCCCACAAAAACTGCAGTACCATCTGCGCAAGTGGGCTTAACGACTCTGTTCGGAAAGGGAAGAGGTGAACACCACTGCTATAGTCACCGTAAGATCTTGTGTAGAGACACACGGCATGCCGTGTCTCTACAATATCATACGACATATAGAGAAAGAAAACACAACAATTAATTAAAAGTTTGTCAGTAGAAGAAAGCTTACGGGTAATTAGTACTACTCGGCTATGACATTACTGCCTTTAGACCTGTAGCCTATCAACGTCGTGGTCTACGACGACCCTTAAAGGAAACCTCATCTTGGGCTGAGTTTCGCGCTTAGATGCTTTCAGCGCTTATCTCATCCAGACGTAGCTACTCTGCAATGCAGCTGG
>CAIYJU010000068.1 GCA_903926565.1 uncultured Bacteroidales bacterium | reverse complement strand
CTTTGTTACCGGCAGTCTTATGCTATTTTTCTTGGGCTTAATGACTCATTGAATATCGTTAGGGTGAGATATAATATCGGAGTGATTTTAAAGAACCAGGAAAAATTCAGGGAGGCGGAAGAGGAGATGAAGAGCATTCTCCAGTTTTGCCAGCAAAAAAACATTACAGAGGGTCAAATTTACAGCTTGTCGTCACTCGCTTCGATATATGACCAAACCAACCGCACGGCTATGGGATTGGTAGCCATCGACAGTGCAATCACCAGGGCAAAACGGTTTCATCTTTACGCAAATCTTTCACTTCTTTTTGACCGGCAACGGAGATCCTGGCCAGGCTGGGTCGTTATATGGAAGCCTGCAACGCAGCATTGGAGTCAAGAAATCTTTCCGACAGTTTACTGTCAATTGCAAAACAAAAAGCGATCGCCACCCTTAAAACCCGGTATGAGACAGAACGCAAAGAGATGGAGAATGTTCTTCTGAAAAAAGCGATCGAGGTAGAGAGAACCCGGGTCTGGCTGCTATGGATCGGTGTAATCCTTATGTCAAGCATATTTGCATTTTCCCTTTTATTGTTTTACCAAAGGAACCAACGGGTAAAGGATCAAAAGCTTCTTGCCGAAGAAAAGAGCATCAGAATGGAGCAGGAAAAGCGGAATAAGGAGCAGCAACTTGTTTTCCAGTCGCTGGTCCAGGCCGACCTTATCCAGATCAACCGCTCGGTCAAGGAGAAACTCTTCCCTTTTAAGCTGAAATTGCCTCGCAAAAGCCAGCAGGATGAATTTGAGCAGGTTCTTTACGGGCTGACACGGGATGCCGGCAAGGATCCCCTGGCCGAATTTGAGCTTCTTTTCACACAGCTCCATGCCTCATTTTATGATAATATCTTGCGTATTTGCCCCGATCTTACAAAAACCGAACTGAATGTCTGCGCCATGATCAGGCTCAACCTCTCCACCAAAGATATCGCCCGCCTGACCAATATCAACGTCAACTCCATCGAAATGACCCGGTATCACATCAGGAAAAAAGTTAAAATGGAACAGGGTGAAAATCTGGCCGCATTTCTGATGACAGTCTGACCAATTCCGGCTCTTCCCGCATTTTACATAGATCTTACAGAATCACAGGCCTTTAACTTTTAAATAAAAGTTTAATATAGGTTTTTTACATGGATGTAATTTGACCTGAGCCAATCACAAGTTGATATTTGCAGCTTCAACATCAACACCGGTTTATGATGGTTCAGCATACGGAACATATTTGCCTGATTGCGATGACGGAGTCAATCTTTAAAAATGAACTTTTAAACTCCCTCCGTCAGGAAAACTGCCGCTTTCTTTTTGCCGGAACGGGCGAAGAAGCCATCGGTATCTGGAGGCAATATCCTGATGTTAAACTGATCCTCATCGATATAAATCTTCCGGTGATCAATGGAATAGAAACCATCAAAGTCATCAGGCACGTGGATGCCGACATCCCTGTGATCCTCCTGGTAACCCATATCATGCTGGAAACAATGAGGCTCGCCCAAAACCTCGGCTGCAATGAAATTCTGCAAACTCCTGTTGAACCAACGACGTTAGAAACTATCATCTATAAATATCTTCCTAGTAAAAGCACCTAAAATCAACACATGATGAAACTCCCATTTTTAACGAAATCAGTTCTCTCTATCGCATTCGGTCTCTTTTTCTTTTGTGCAACGATCATGGCCCAGAAAGAAAAGGCTGCCTCCGACATGTCCGAGCTCGCCAAACAATCTCAAAACCCGGTGGCGAACATGTACCAGCTTCCTGTCAGTTATCTGGGCGATTTTAATTCCGGGGTAACCAAAAGCTATATTTCTACGGTGATGTTAAAACCCGTTATCCCGATCACACTCTCCAAAAATCTTCTGTTTATTTTCAGGGCCATCGTGCCGGTAGCATTCATGCCATCTCCGATTAATAAAACCGGTTTAAGCGACATCCAGTTGCAGTTTTATTTATCGCCCACAGGCAAATCAAAATTTATCTGGGGGATCGGCCCGATCGTTTCGTTGCCAACAGGAGTTCCACCTGATATGTGTTCAGGGAAATGGACAGCAGGACCGGGAGGGGCAGGATTGTGGATGTTAAAACATTGGGTCATAGGAGCGTTGATCACCCAGCGATGGTCATTCGCCGGCGAAAGTGGCAGGCCCGACATCAGTCAGTTGTACATTGACGCTTTCGCCAATTACAATTTCAAACATGGATGGGCCCTGGGCTACACACCTGAAATCTATGTAAACTGGAACGAGCCCGGTTATGCATGGAACCTGCCGGTAGGATTGAATGTTTCAAAAGTCTTTAAGATCGGGAAACAACCGTTTTCAGCGAATCTTGCCTGGTTTTACAATGTCATCCGGCCGGCGGATTACCCCGATATGTACATCAAGGCTGGGTTGACCTTCCTGTTTCCGAAAAAATAAAATTGCACTTTTAAAATAAACAAGATGAAAATAAAAATGATCTGTCTGTTAGCATTATGCTTCATAATTGGACCTATCGGGGTTAACAAGGCAACTGCTCAAAGACCCGCATTATCAATCAACCCCGATTCGTATGTCTCGGCATCAAACGAAGAGTGGGGTCAGTTAATGTGGAATTTTAAACTCTTTAATCAGCCCCTGGATGAATTTGTGAATTTTGACGAACCCAATGAGTCGGGACTGGCAGCAAATCGGTTTATTGACAATTATGCTGCTTACTTTATCTCAGCAGAACAATATCACAAGTTTCCTGCCTGGACGGAAGCAATTCAACCAGTTTTAGACAGAGTAAACATGAAGTTGCTTCAGAAATTTCTCTGGCAGTATTGGAATGAAGAGAGTGCCGGGATAACTAAATTCCAACCCAATATGGACAGAACGTTTCCTTCAACTGCCGATCCTGTAGGGTTTGCCAACATCATGTATTCGGGACATCTGTTATTCCAGATGAACCTTTATCAGTCGCTTTACCGCGATATGAAATGGGATAAGCCGGGGTCTGTCGTGTTAAAATGGGATGATTACACTCAATTTGTGTATGATAACAGGAAGATACAAGAGTTAATTGCCATGCAGTTTCTCAGCAATCCTGTTCCGGGAGTGGAATGTGAACGTAACGCTGTTTTCTCTGCTTGTAACCAGTTCCCGTTAAACGGGATGAAACTTTATGATGAAATGCATGGAACCCGGTACTTTGCTGCCGTCGCCCCGTTATATAAAAAATGGTTCGAAGATGTTTTTGTTGACCCTCAAACATCTGACATTGCCTGGTTTTATTTGATCAAACAAAAAATTGTCTTTTCGGAAAAGACCCCATTTTATGGCAACAAGTCAGATTCTATGGAGAAAGAACTGGTTCAAAAGGGCATTGATTTTGTTTCGGCCGGCAACGATGGAGCTGTTGGCACTTTTATGCACGCCTGGAACCCCGGATTGATCGAGAAAATTTATCCTGCTTTAAAGAAAAAAGTATTTTCCGTTGATGCAACCGGCCTGGCAAAATTGCATCAGGATGTATTTATCCAGGATGCATCTTATTCATATTTTACCTGCCTGGTAGCCGAAATGGGCGATGAACCAACAAAACAATTGCTGATAAAAACCATGGACAGCATTTATCAGGGAGTCTGGCTGGATGGTACATATCACTATGCATACAACGAAAATGGTTCGGGATTAAGCGTGGGGTCGCCAGATGCAGCAAAGAAACCCGGAACAGTGATAAAGCCCGCGTGTTGTGAAACTCCACTAAAAAAGATGCAGGCGCCTCAATCCGATGTTTCCAACCAGGTAATTGGTCTTGCAAGGGCATTGCCTAAAAACGGGATGTGGATGATGGTTAACAAACCCTTTGATGATCTGCACTTTACCGAACCAGCATTAAGCGCAGTAGATGTTAAGAATGTCATGTTGAAAAGGGCGATCTATGACAGAACCCAAAAAGCGCTGATTCTTTCAACATTTTCAAATAAAACAGGGGTAGAGACTACTCTTAAAGTGATCAAGCTAAATCCTGCAAAAACGTACAACATGTTTATCAACAAAGAATTTCATAAAGAAGTTAAAGGTATAACCGAAGAGGAAATTAAAATTGACAGCAAAAAGAGCTATGACATTATCATCACAGAAAAATAGTAATCCGATTATTATCCCAAAAACAACAATCGTTATGAGAAAACTAAGTTACCTTATCGTGTTGGCCATATTCGGCCTGGTCTTTTCACAGTGCACCCCGAAACCCGCAGAAAACAAAGCGGAACCAACCGATCCCAACATCACCAAAACCAAGGCTGCCGTTGCAATGGAACGGTATGAGACCGAATTGAACAAGTACAAGGTGGCGTTTTATTACTGGTACGATCATTTCATGGACGGGGAAATCCCGCCGGCAAACGTAGCTGAAGCCGGTAAAAAACTTGACCTTGCAATGGCGGAGGTCAACGGAAACTCTTTTGACAAGGCCTATGCCCTGATGAACCAGGTCGATTCCCTGCTGGACGTACACGTGAAAAGCGATTCATTGTTCCCTTACGAGACCGATAAACCCATGGAAAAGCAGGATGCATTGAGGGTTTACAAAGCAAAAGCGAAGGATTATCTGGTGCTGGACCGGTATGGGGTGAAGATGAATGATGTGGGTCCCTCCATCTGGGGTTACTGCGACGATGGGGAATACTACCTGATCACCACATTTTACAACTACCACGCACGCGGACATATCATTAAGCCGGTGGTGGTTGAAGTAATCACCACGAAAGATCCAACCAAACGCTATGTATACCTTCTTAACGGCGAAACAAAAATCACGCAAACCGACAAGAGCGTTGAATATTTTGTGGAAGACGGGGGGAAGAGTTTCAGGACGATCATTACCGACGATCCCATTGGCGGGGGCACCACCTGCCATTCCATCGGGATATTCCCGGCGGTAGAAGGAAAAGCGCCTGCCATCCGCTTTGATGTAACCACCACGCCATCGTTCTCGTACTGGTACAACCAGAACCTGGGAGCCGCCATGATGTATCCCGATATCGTCCTGGCAGGTTTCGAACAGCCCGGGCCGGCATGGGGCACTGTCACCATGGATGGAAAGACTGCAACCTTCAATAAGACCGCCGGTGGCGTAACGGAAGTCTGTATGATCAGCGGAGCCCCGGGTAAGCCGTACGATGAATACCGCACCAACATGACCAGATATGGGAATGAATGGTACATCCCGTTCCATTCCGACCAGCTCGACGGGATCTTCATCAGTTATGGCAAGTTTCGCGACGGAGCACTATGGTACAAGGGGAAGTACATTATCCCCACCGAGTACAAGCTGATACCCGGCATTGCGAACCAGACCATGACACTTAAGGCAAAGACAAAGGAATATGGCGAACTGGTCCTGAATTTCAGGATCATGCTGCACGACCCGGTTTACACCGAAAGGGTTGCCGTAATGGACGGCTCTTTCGACGGGCAGATCCTCACCAACGGTGGCGCCTGGTTCGAGCATGTATTCAAAGGCGCCCCCGACGGCATCAAAGCTGTTCAGGATTCACCGCAGATCGTTGATCCGCTGTAGAAACAGGAGTAACATGAGAAATTTTCGTAAAACATCATTCGTTGTAATCATACTGCTACTGGCCTTCAACCGGGTCTTTGCCAGCTCTGACCCGCTCCCTTCCTGGAATAATGGCGCCGCAAAAACAGCGGTCATTGGCTTTGTCAGAACTGTTACGGCAAAAGGGGATGGATCGTAATGGATATGAAGAAGGACTGGAAAGCGATAAACGACCAATCAATCTATTTCTGACTAAAAATAAAAACATCTGAATTTTTAAATCCCATAACAATGAAAAAAACAACCATCATCTTTTATTTACTGGCCGCAATCGGACTGGTAATAAATACAGGCTGCTCACCAAAGCCAAAGCTCACCAAAGAACAGGCTGAGCAAAAAATCACAGAACTTCAAACCAAACTGGCTATGATCAACGATCAATGGTATGATATTTATGAAACCGGGTTGGTTGACAGTGCCGGAGTGGCCGCCAAAAAGATTGAAGAGGCACAGACTGAACTGGCATCAGGTGAACTGGCAAAGGCTTCAGAACTAATCATCAGGGCAG
>CAIYJU010000067.1 GCA_903926565.1 uncultured Bacteroidales bacterium | reverse complement strand
TGCAATATGATTGAACGGATTTTAGATTTGATGAAGGAGAAGAATTTAACCCCCTCTCAATTTGCCGATGAAATCGGTATTCAGCGATCAGGAATGTCCCATCTGATTTCCGGGCGCAATAATCCCAGCCTCGAATTTATCATGAAGGTTATGAAACGGTTTCCTGATGTGAAAGCTGATTATTTGCTTTACGGGACAATAGATCAGGAAACCGGAACTAATGAGAATATGAGTCGTGCAGATAACATTACCACCAGGGAAGATGAGCCTGTTGGCATCCCCAAAGTGCAGCCCACGTTATTTGATCAGCCTGATATAGTAGAAATAAAACCCGAGCCTAAACCATTACGGCAGGTCAGAAAGGAGAAAACAGAGCGAAAAATCGAGAAAATTGTTGTTTTCTATGAAGATAAAACATTCAGGGAGTATGACCCTGAATGATATCAGACGGTTTCGAGAAAAGAGAAAAAGAATCCTGCTTCACGTGCGGCACTTTCATCACTGTCAGAACCATGCACTGCATTCTCACTCAGGTTTTTACCATAAAGCTTCCTGATAGTTCCCTCATCTGCCTTAGCCGGATCAGTGGCCCCGATGAATTTACGGAATGATTCAACTGCATTCTCCTTTTCAAGGATGGCAGCAACGATGGGACCCGAGGACATAAAATCAGTCAATTCCCCGTAAAAGGGCCTTTCTCTGTGCATTTCATAAAAGTGGCCGGCCTGCTCTTTGCTTAAAGAGATTTTTTTCATGGCTTTGATTTTATATCCGGCTTCCTCAATTTTAGCAAATATATTCCCGGTAAAACCAGCCTGAAATGCGGATGGTTTGATCATGGTAAAAGTGATGTTTCCTGTTGTCATAATTCGATGTTGTTTAGCGGAAACAAAATTACGATTATATTTTAATTATCCTTAATTTTGCCATGAATTAACGCTGAACTAATTGGAAAATACTGACTTTAACCTTATTGCTGCAAAGATTTCCCAACCTTTACGCATACTTATAACAACCCATTCCAACCCGGATGGAGACGCCATAGGATCAAGTCTGGCACTTGCATCCTACCTGAAAAAGAAAAACCATTCGGTACAGGTCATGATCCCCGATCCTTACCCGGATTTCCTTGCCTGGATGAGTGGGTGCAATGAGATTTTGGTATTCTCATCCGATGAGGTTGCCTGTAAGGAAGCGATCACAAAAGCTGAATTAATCATTGCGGCAGACTATAACAGCCTGAGCCGCCTCAATGCGGCAGGATCACTTGTCCGTCAGTCACCAGTAACCAAAGTGTTGATCGATCACCATTTGAACCCGACTGATGAGTTTGAACTGCAGATTTCCATTTCGAAGATTTCATCCACCTCGGAGCTTGTTTATAATTTTATCGAAGCGATGGGAGATCTCCACCTCCTTGATAAAGAGATTGCAGGGTGTATCTACGCAGGTATTATAACAGATACAGGCTCACTCAGTTATTCCTGCAACTATGTTAAAACATATCTGATCATGGCTGAACTCTTCAGACTTGGAATCGACGGTGAGCACCTGCACAGGCTGATTTACGATACCTACTCCGAAAGCAGGCTGCGGCTGTTGGGTTATTCCATCAGCGATCAGCTTGTCGTACTGCCTGAATTTCATACGGCATACATTACCCTTTCAAAGGAGGACCTGGAGCGATTTAACCACCAGATCGGAGACACAGAGGGCGTGGTAAATTACGCACTTTCGATAAAGGATATAAACCTAGCAGCGTTGTTCATGGAGCGCGATGGAATTGTGAAGGTTTCGTTTCGTTCAAAGGGTTCATTTGCAGTTAATTCGTTCGCAACAAAATATTTTAACGGGGGCGGGCACCGCAATGCTGCGGGGGCAAACTGCACTACCTCACTTGAAGAAACCATCCTGAAATTCAGGCAGCTTTTACCATCTTTTCAAACCATGCTAAAATCTGTCTATTAATTTGAATGCATTCAAAATCAATGGTTTTCGGTCAATTTCAGAATTTTTCGCTGCATTGGCCATGATTATGATGGTTTCCTGTAATTCATCCGGTCCACCGCAAGGCGCAGAGACTACAGACAAACAATTGGAGGATTCTGTTGCTGCGTATAACCAGGAGATTGTCGGTACGGAGAGTCAGGAGATTGAAGACTATATTCTCAGGTACCAGTGGCAAATGAAGAAAACTGAGACGGGTTTGAGATATATGATTTATAAACAAGGCGATGGCCGTCCGGTAAAACCGGGCGACCAGGTGTCAATCCGATATAAAATTAACCTGTTGACAGGTGAGTCTGTTTTGCGATCCGATTCAGTAGCTTTCATCACGCTGCTTGTTGGCAAAAGACAAATAGTTAGCGGACTGGAAGAGGGGATTCTGCTTATGAATCAAGGGAGTAAAGCAAAACTTATCGTTCCGTCCCATCTTGGTTACGGATTGCTGGGAGACAATACGTCGATACCTGCAAGGGCTTCCATCGTTTTTGATGTGGAAGTGTGCCGGGTTGATCAGTCAAAAAAATAACTTTTCCTTGATATTTATGATCATATTATGTTGAAAAATCAACAATTGCAATGCAAATATGTAAGGAGTAGTTTAGTATCTTTGCCGGTCGAAATAACCCAACCATCGGTTTTGGTTAATTTGCTGGTTCAGTGATGAAAATAAAACAAAATATAGATGCACTGTATTTGTAAAGCCATCAAAATCAAATATTCAGAAAATTGAATTTTTAATCAAGAAAATAAATCTGTTCAATAATTATTAACCAAAACTTTTAAAATGCTAAGTATGAAAAAAATGATTGTTAATCCATTGGTCATCGTAATGTTGGTTGCCTTGACAATGTTGGCTTGTTCATCAAAATATCCTGGTTATGATAAAACAGCAACAGGCTTGTATTATAAGTTGTATAAAGTGAGTAAAGACACTATTAAGGCAAAGCAGGGTGACTGGATTTCCCTGAATATGAGCTATAAGTATAAGGATTCAACACTGTTTGACAGTAAAACCGCTATGCAGGCTCCTGTTCGTTTTCAATTGCCTGCCTCTGATTTTAAAGGTGATATTTACGAAGGCATCCGTATGCTTTCAGCCGGCGACAGTGCCGATTTTATTATCAATGCCGACTCTTTGTTTACCAAGACATTCCGTCAGCCTAAACGTCCTCCGTTTGTTGACAGCAACAGCGTTATCCATTTCTACATTACCATGCTTTCTATTGATTCACCGGTGACCATGATGAAAAAAGAGGAAGATGCCCTGAAGAAATATATTGAAGAAAAGAAAGTTACAGCAGCCCCCACGGCTTCGGGGTTGTATTTTATTGAAACCCTGACTGGAAAAGGTGCCAAAATTGATACTGGTGTATGGGTAAAAGCACATTTCAATGTATCTCTCGTTGATGGTAAAAAGGTCTTTTCAACACTTGAGCGGGGAGAACCGATGGAATTTGAATACGGGAAGAAATTTGATACCCCTGGATTTGAAGAAGGTGTTTCCAGAATGTTGAAAGGCGGCAAAGCGATCCTGGTTGTTCCTTCGCAAATAGCTTTTGGCGAATCTGGCCGTGGTGCCATGGTTCCTCCTTATTCAACTGTTATTTATGATGTTGAGATCATTGATGTAGTGTCAAAGGCAGATCATGATAAAATAGAGGCTGCAAAGAAAAAAGAAGAGGGAGCAAAACTCGAAACCAATAAAAAACAAGAAGGAGATCTTATGAAGAAATATCTGGTTGATCATAAAATCACAGGTAAACCAACTGCTTCGGGGTTGATTTATGTTGAGAAAGTAAAAGGAACAGGTACCAAAGCCGCAGCCGGCAAAAAGGTTAAAGTCCATTATACCGGTACCCTGCTGAACGGAACCAAATTTGATTCATCCCGCGACCGCAATGAACCATTTGAATTTACTTTAGGACAAGGTCAGGTGATCAAAGGATGGGATGAAGGCATTGCCATGATGAATGTTGGTGGAAAAGCCACCCTGGTAATTCCTTCGAACATTGCTTACGGAGAACGCGATATGGGCCAGATTCCACCCTATTCCACACTCGTATTTGATGTTGAGCTGATGGATGTGAAGTAACCTGCGGAATTTGCATTTGAAAAAGGCTGATTGCATATGTAATCAGCCTTTTTCATTTACCGCGGTTTATGTTTTATCAATCATCCCCTGAAGCGCTTTTAACTCATCTCTTAACCGCGCAGCTTCCAGGAAATCAAGGCTTTTTACCGCCTCCTCCATGGCTTTGCGGTTGCGGGTAATAAGTTTCTGAATTTTTTCCTTCGACAGGTATTGGATCAGCGGATCGGCCGCAACATCTATTTTCTCGGTCTCATAATAGGGAACGGGTGCTGGTTTGTTTCCTTCAGCAACAGCGGTTTGTCCTAAAATATCCCGGGTGCTTTTTACAATCTGGGTAGGAGTGATGTTGTGCATGACGTTGTATGCAACCTGCTTTTCGCGGCGGCGGTTCGTTTCATCCATCATCCGTTTCATCGATTCTGTGATCTTGTCGGCATACATGATCACCTTGCTGTTCACATTCCTGGCGGCACGCCCAGCTGTTTGGGTAAGTGAACGCTCCGAACGGAGGAAACCCTCCTTATCAGCATCCAGGATGGCGACCAGGGATACCTCCGGCAGGTCGAGTCCTTCGCGAAGAAGATTCACCCCCACCAGAACGTCAAATACTCCGAGTCTTAAATCCCTGAGGATTTCAACCCGTTCCAGCGTGTCTACATCAGAATGGATGTACCGGCACCGGATATCTATCCTGGTAAAGTAATTGGTCAGCTCTTCAGCCATTCGTTTGGTGAGCGTTGTAACCAGCGTACGTTCATGTTTGATAATCCGCTGGTTTATTTCATCGAGGAGATCGTCAATCTGCCTGAGGCTTGGCCTTACTTCAACATATGGATCAAGCAATCCGGTTGGCCGGATGACCTGCTCCACCATGATTCCTTCACACTTCTGCAGCTCAAAATCGGCAGGAGTGGCGCTGACATAGATGGTTTGCGTGACGATCGATTCAAACTCTTCAAACTTAAGTGGCCGGTTATCCATGGCAGAAGGGAGCCGGAACCCATACTCAACAAGGGTCTGTTTACGTGACCGGTCACCGCCGAACATTGCGCGGATCTGCGGGATGCTCACATGACTTTCATCGATGACCATTAAAAAATCCTCCGGGAAAAAGTCGAGCAAACAGAATGGCCTGGACCCGGAGTTTCTGCCATCAAAGTACCTTGAATAGTTTTCAATCCCTGAACAGTAGCCAAGTTCACGCATCATTTCAATATCATAGCTTACACGGTCTTCAAGGCGTTTAGCCTCCAGGTCCTTGCCATTTTCCCTGAAGTAGGCACACTGCCTGATAAGATCATCCTGTATTTCGACCAGCGCTTCCCGCATCTTGTCCTGGGATGTCACAAATATGTTTGCCGGATAGAGGGTCATCTGGTCCATCTTTTCAATTTTTCGCCCGGTCAGCGGATCAAAAGACTCCATGCTTTCCACTTCATTGCCAAGGAAAATCACCCGATAGGCAATGTCTGCATACGCCGGAAAAATATCGACTGAATCTCCTTTCACACGAAACCGGCCCCGGGTAAATTCTCCTTCGGTTCTGGAATACAGACTGTTGACAAGTGAATTCAAGAGTTTCTTCCGGCCAACCTGGTCACCCGGCTGAAGCCGGATTACATTCTCGTTGAAATCATCCGGGTTTCCGATCCCATAAATGCAGGAAACCGATGAAACCACAATGATATCCCGCCGTCCTGATAACAGGGCAGAAGAGGCACTGAGCCTCAATTTTTCGATCTCTTCGTTGATGGAGAGGTCTTTTTCAATGTATGTATTCGTAACCGGGATGAAGGCCTCCGGCTGGTAATAGTCGTAGTATGAAACAAAGAATTCTACCGCATTGTCGGGGAAAAACTGCTTGAACTCACCGTAGAGCTGCGCTGCCAGTGTTTTATTGTGACTCAGTACCAAGGTTGGTTTTTGAACCTGCTGGATGGCATTGGCGATGGTGAATGTCTTGCCAGAGCCTGTCACACCCAGCAATACCTGTCCGGGATCGCCACGCCGTATACCTTCTACCAGCTGTTTAATCGCTTCCGGCTGATCTCCGGTGGGTTTGAATTCAGATGTGAGATTAAATTCCAAGTTGTTCGGTTTTAAGGTGTTTTTACCAGGGTGGTGGTAATTGGGAAATGATCTGACAAATAGACGTCGAAATTTTGAAAGGAAACAGATTTAAACTCCTTCGAATGAAGTACATAGTCAATCCTGAATGATGGCAGTTTACCTGCATAGGTACTTTGAAACAGCCCATGGCCACTCTCAACAAATGAATCTGACAATCTCCTGGTCAGTTGATGGTATGTGTATGATGAAGGTGTATCGTTAAAATCGCCGGAAAGGACGACAGGATATCTGCACGAGGAAATGTGTGCAGATAAAATATTTACTTGTTTAGCCCTGATAATAAATGCCTTACGTAGTTTCCACAACATCCTTTTGGATCCTTCCTGAATTGTGGCTGTCTCCTCTTCATCCGGTTCAGTCAGCTGGGTATAAAAATTGTAATCTGCATTTCCAAACCGGATCGATTCAAGGTGCAGATTATAAAGCCTTACCGTATCTCCATTGATTACAAGGTCGCTGTAGATCGCGTAATAGCTGCGCCCCGGAAGCCTCAGAAAACCGAATTTTACAATAGGATAGCGCGAAAATGTTGCGATGGCATTGATTTTTCGTTTGTTGTCAAATTCCCTGTAGTTTTTAAACGCGTAATAATCAAGGTGGATTGAAGTTGCAAATTTCGAAAGAGTCTGCGAAAAATCCTCGCCAATGGCGAAAAACTCCTGCACACAAATGATGTCTGCATTTTGCCTGGAGAGAAATTCAGTTACCTTGCTTTTGGTCTCCTGGTTGTTATCTGCTTTTTGATTTCCATACAGTGAATGAACATTAAAACTGACAATTTTGATCTTCGGCAGTTGTGATTCAGTTTGTTTGGTAAAACGGATCGGGTAGATCGCAAGCATGTTGGTGAAGCCGGTAAGAATGGCAATGAGTGAGACAAAAACAAACCGATTCCAGGTAAAGAGCCAGAAAATTACGAATAAGATGTTGATAATGAGAAATATAGGATAAGACAAGCCGAAAAATGCAAGTATCCAGAACTTCTCCGGACTAATAAATGCCGCAAGATAGGATGCAAGCAAGCCAGCAACTGCAAATACATTGAGAAAATAGAAAATACTTTTAATGATTGACCGACCTTTCATCATCAATCGTTTAGGGTTTGTCAGCGTTTATTTGATGTTCTGAAAAGGAACTCTTTTTCATCTTTTGTCAGGCAATCGTAGCCACCTTTAGAGATTTTTTCCAGTATTTCATCAACCCGTTTCTGTGTATCTCTCTTTTTTAAATTATAATCTTCATCAGAAACAGGTCTCCCGTAATTTCCTCCTGTTGAATAGCTTGTCGTGGGTTTGTGACGGAACCTGTTGATAAGATTACGGATAAAGTCAGGTGGATTTCCTGGCTGGACGGTTGTTTTAGAGTAGCGATACAACAAAATATACAGGGCTCCGAAAAGTCCTCCCCCGATGTGCGCAATGTGACCGCCGGCATTTCCTGAAGGGATCATAAAAAAGTCAAAGACAAACAGGATAACAGCTAAGTAGATGATTTTCAATCTTCCGACAAGAAAAAGCTGAATGGTGTAATTTGGCACATACACTGCAATGGCGGCAACGATTGCCATAACTGAGGCAGAAGCGCCCAGCGCAAAAGATATCGGAATCATTTCAGTAAAAACGGGAAAGATATTGAATGCCAGGACATAAAAGAGGCCGCCGGCGATTCCGCCCAGAAAATAAATTACAACCAATTGCCTTGAAGGCAGGAACTCTGTAAATATCCGGCCGAACCAATACAGCCAAAGCATGTTAAACAGGATATGCCAGATATCGAAATGCAGAAACATATAACTGATCATGGTCCATGGTTTCAAAACCAGCATAGGAATTGAAGCAGGTATTGCAAAACCGTGCATGAGCAACGCATCCACAATGTCCCCGTCAGGGTTGTTATAAAAGAAAAAAATGACCTTTAAAACCTGTACAAGGAGCCATATTGCTACGTTGACCAATATCAGCACTGACAAGGCGGAACCTTGCCTGAAAAACCGTTTGATATCGTCAAACGGGTTTTGATTTTGATTGAAGTTATAGTTCACCATGAAAACCAGGTTGTTTTTTTCTCCAGTAGAGTATTAAAAAGAAGCCAAAAATCATTCCCCCCAGGTGAGCAAAATGTGCTACGTTGTCACTTGGATTATTGGATATTCCGGAATAGAGTTCGAGCGCACCATAGATGATCACGATCCATTTTGCCTTGATGGGAAAGAGAAAATAGACATATATCAGCATGTTTGGAAACATCATGCCAAATGCCAGCAGGATCCCGTATACGGCACCAGAGGCACCCACAGTTGGCGTGCTGATATGATCCTGCCATACCTGGGTGATATAGTCTTTTGACATCATGATGTTCTCTTCATTTAACGGAGAGGCATTCCACTTTGTCAGAAAGATTTTGAGATCATCAAACAGCTGTTGTGTATGTGGCGGGTAGGCGTTCACAAATGCAACAAAATTTTGAATGCCGGCATGCTGCTGATACTCCTGGACAGCCACCTGAACAGGAGCAAATGCATACCAGGTTACGAAAGATTGAATAATCGCAGCACCAATACCGGTAATCATATAGTATGTTAAGAACCGTTTCGAACCCCAAACATTCTCCAGCAAATATCCAAACATCCATAATGCAAACATGTTCCAGACAACGTGCGAAATGCTTCCGTGCAAAAACATGTAGGAAACAAACTGGTAAGGACGGAACAGATCTGATTCGAAGAAGTGCAGGCCCATGAGGTTTACCAGGTCAATGCCAAAGGCTGTTTCAAAAGAAACGGTCGCGAGATAAAACAACCCATTGATAATCAATAGGTTTTTTACTACCGGCGGAAGAAGGTTGAATCCTGACGGGCTATATTGTTGAGACATAGATTATGAACTGTTAAATTTTAAATTTGGTATGCAATTCATCATAAGAAATCACATACATTGTTGGCTTTCCGTCAGGTGAAACACCGGGTACCTTACAGGAAAAAAGGTTTTCAATAAGGGCGTCAATCTCTTCCTGGTGTATTTTCTTTCCCCGTTTAATGGAGAGCTTTTTTGCCATGGTTTTGGCAAGTACCTGCTGATGGTCTGTTTTTGGCTCTTGTCCGGAAGATTTTAATGACTCCAGCACTGATTCAACAAACAATCTGATGTCACCTGATTCGATGTTCATCGGGATCGCATGAACGACAAAACTTCCTTTTCCAAAGTCATTGATTTCAAAACCAAGGTTGCGGAAGTGGGTATCCCATTCATGAAACAGCTGCGCATCATCAGGGTTCAGCGTAATTGTTTGGGGAATAAGCTGGTGCTGTCCGGGTTTTGATTCTGACCGGCCTGCAGCTAAAAACCTTTCATAAAGGATCCTTTCGTGCGCATGCTGCTGATCAATAATGATAATTCCCGAGATCGTATCTGTTACGACAAACGAATTTTTAACCTGAACGCCTGGTTTTCGGTTAACAGGAGTTCCACCAGTAAACCCGTTGGATGTATCTCCTGAATTCACGTTGGTAATCACTGGAAATTCAATCAATTCGGCCAGGGGATCCGGAGGTTGGGTAGTGTATAAATCACGCCACCCCTGGATGGAAGGGGATGGTTTGGGGGGAAACGTAAAGCTTGTCTGCGGCTGTACTTTCTTTTCAAACGGGTTATAATCAGGATTGACAGTAATTACCGGTTGCCGGATCGGGTGGTTTTCGGGAACAGGAGGGAAGTTCATGCTTTGTTCCACATCAAAATCAAGTGATGGTGAGAGGCTGAATTTTCCGATAGATTGTTTTACGGCTGCATGCAGGATTGCATAAATACTTTTGATATCCTGGAAGTTGATTTCAGTCTTTGTCGGATGGATGTTAACATCAATTGTTTGAGGATCAACTTCCATAAACAGGAAGTAGGAGGGAATTGAATCATCCGGAATCAACTCTTTAAATGCCCTGTCAACTGCATTGTGGAGATAGGCGCTTTTGATAAACCGGCCATTGGCAAAAAAATATTGTTCACCCCGGGTTTTCTTTGCAAATTCAGGCTTTCCTATGAATCCTGAGATATTGACAAGATCCGTTTGCTGTTCAACCGGAATGAGCCGCTGGGAATAAAAAGATCCGTAAAGATTGATGATTCTTTGTTTAAGATTGGCCGATGGCAACTGAAACAGGATTTTGTCCTGGTTATAAAATGTGAATGAAATGTCAGGATTAACCAATGCCACCCTGAAAAACTCTTCGATGATGTACTTTAATTCAAGGGTGTTTGATTTCAGGAAATTTCTTCGGGCCGGAACATTAAAGAAAAGATTTTTAACGCTGACGGTCGTTCCATTCTGGCAACTGACAGGCGATTGTTCTTTAAATTCGGTGCCTTCAATCAGGATGGATGTCCCTATCTCATCCTCATGCCTTTTTGTTTTCAGTTCGACCTGGGCAATGGATGCGATGGATGCAAGCGCTTCACCACGAAAACCAAGGGTCCTGATGGCAAGGAGATCGTCTGCCTTTTGAATTTTAGATGTTGCATGACGCTCAAAACACATCCGGGCGTCTCTTTCCGACATCCCGCAGCCATTGTCGGTAACCTGGATGAGTGATTTTCCGGATTCTTTGATAATCAGTTTTATATCTGTTGCACCGGCATCAATGGTATTCTCCAATAACTCT
Organism: uncultured Bacteroidales bacterium; assembly: GCA_903926565.1. GTDB lineage: Bacteria > Bacteroidota > Bacteroidia > Bacteroidales > FEN-979 > CAIVAT01. Next base: position 35,534 of record CAIYJU010000067.1, on the reverse strand, counting down.
TTAACGGCAGAAGCGGGTCGCTGAACGACTTCACCGGCAGCAATCTGATTGGCAACAGAATCAGGTAAAAGGCGAATAATATCAGACATCACAGCAAAAATACCCAATAAAATAAAGCACCATTGAAAAATTATTCAATGGTGCAAAACGATTAGCGTGTTTCTCAGAAAATTCCTTCTTTCTCCGAAACAGGATTAAGTGTTATTCAATCAGAATCTGGACCTGTCCAGAACCGGGAACCTCATCTGAACAAGATAGAAGGCTCCGTAGAATGCCGCACTGAAAAATGTGGTTCCCAGAAGATCATTCATGAAAAATGATAATCCGTTGGTTGCATCATTAAAAAACATCAGGCCTGCAATATAACATTCGGCAAGCCCGGCGGCGGTTTGCGGGTAGAATGGACTGGCTATCCATGAAAAAAAGTTTGTTATCAGGAAAAAGATAACAGCTGAAGAAAATGAAGCCAGCACAACGGATCCCACATTCACTTTTTTACGGATCGCAATACCAATCAGAACCGTGATGGCAAAACTCATGTAAACAGCAGGCATATTGGCATGCAGACCAATAACGAGATCGCTTATGAACATCGCGGCGATCGGAATGGCGAAAGCAAATTGCTTTCTGTCGAAATAGGTACCAGCAAAAAGAGCCATGGCTGCTATCGGCGTAAAGTTCGGCCAATGCGGCAGCAACCTTAATAAGGCTGCAACAAGAATAACTGAAAAAACAACAATAAATCTAGGATTGATAGACTTATATTTCATTAATATATTATGTTTAGAATCATACAAAAATAGTAAATCATTTTAACAAAAGTCAAGTCTTATGAAAAATAGTTTCTAATTTTGGCAAACAATCGTTAAACCAATATTTTAAAATGAGTTGTAACATTCTTTTATCCTTACTGTTAACTGTCTGGTTGTTCAACGGGAATCCACCCATGAAAGATAAAGTTGATGTAATATACACAAACGGCAATATTTATACCGTTGATAGGAACAACTCGCGTGTTGAAGCGATGGCGGTGCTGAATGGTAAGATCGTTGCAACAGGTACAGCCAAATCAATATCGGAACACTTTGTTGCGTCAAGTGTGGTGGACCTGGAAAAAAAATACATTTTCCCCGGATTTATTGATGCCCATTGTCATTTCATGGGGTATGCGCTGGGTTTGCAATATATTGATCTGCTTGGGTGTAAATCATTTGATGAAGTTCTGAACCGTATACGGAAAGCCGGTGATGGATCAGCCGGGAAATGGATCGTCGGCAGGGGGTGGGACCAGAATTTGTGGTCCGATAAGAATTTTCCTGACAACAGGCAGCTGAATGACTTGTTTCCGGGTATTCCGGTCATGCTGATCAGGGTTGACGGCCATGTTGTCCTGGCAAACCAGGCAGCCCTTTCAAAAGCAGGCATAGGCTTAACCAACCGGTTTGGCACTGCCCAGGTTGAAATCAAAAACGGGAGCCTGACCGGAATTTTAAGCGAAACTGCTGCTGACCTGATGCGCACGACAGTACCCTCACCCAAAGGTGCTGAATTACTTGGTTTGTTAAAAATGGCGGAACAACAGTGTTTTGGCGTGGGGCTGACTACGGTTAGTGATGCTGGTCTCGACTATTCCCAGGTTCAAACCATCGATTCGTTGCAGAAAAGCGGGTTACTGAAGATGCAGGTTTACGCCATGCTGACACCTGACAGGAAAAATATCAGCGAATTTGTGGAAAAAGGGCCCTATATAACCGATAAACTGGTGGTGAGGTCTGTGAAAATTTATGCTGATGGCAGTCTTGGCAGCAGAACCGCCAGCCTTAAACAACCCTATTCGGATATGCAATCCACCTCCGGGATTATTGTCACTTCACCTGATTCCATCAAAGAGCTATGCAGGATAGCATATGATCATGGATACCAGGTTAATACTCACTGTATAGGAGATTCGGCCACCAGCCTTGTTCTCAAAATTTACGGAAAATTGTTAAAGGGCAAAAATGACCGGCGGTGGAGAATCGAACATGCGCAGGTGGTAGATTCCAGGGATATACATCTTTTTGGTGAATATTCGGTGATTCCATCGGTTCAGGCCACCCACGCCACCTCTGATATGAAATGGGCGGAAGACCGGCTTGGACCGGAGAGGATCCCGGGTGCATACGCGTATAAACGCCTGATGCAGCAGAATGGCTGGATTGCCAATGGAACTGATTTTCCGATTGAAAATATCTCCCCGTTATTCACCTTTTATGCAGCTGTTGCGAGGAAAGACCTTCAGGGGTTTCCGGAGGGAGGATTCATGATTGAGAATGCGTTATCACGTGAGGAAGCCTTGCGATCCATCACAATCTGGGCTGCAAAAGCTGATTTTATGGAGCATTCAAAAGGAAGCCTGGAGGCTGGAAAAGATGCTGATTTTGTAATTCTTGACCAGGATATCATGCAGGTTGCAATAAAACTGGTGCCAGAGATAAAAGTACTGCAAACATTTATTGGCGGTGAAGTGGTATTGGAAAGATAAAAAAAGCGGGACTGCCAATTACAGTCCCGCTTCCTAAAATCAAATGGTTAAACAGTTTTATTCCTTAGGAAGTCTGGAAATCAGTAATCTATCACCTCTGGTTGTTTCACTGAAAAAGTACAGATAATCAGTGGTCGATAAAACATTATTACTTGGAAAAAGGAAATACTTTCTTTTCTCGTCTTCCCCTAATGTTTTAAAATCGGATGCTTTTTTTGTTTTCATGTCGATGCTGCCATATTGTATTGAAAATAGTGGACTATAGGTGGTCGTAACTGTGGTGGACCCGCCAAAATAGCTCCAATCCGAACTTGATTCTTTGTCGATGGCTTTTACGATGTGCAGGATCCAGTTCAATTTTGTCTTGTCGGCACTTTCATAAACAGAACTGGAGGTAGGAATCATATCTGAGGTTAAGGGTGAATTATTAAAAAAGCCCTTCTTGCTTTTCTGTTCGATTTCTACAGTGTAATTGGTGATCAGTTCACCTTTTGGCGTAAAGTGCAATAAATACATTCCCTTGTAAATATAAGGTCTGTAATCGGATTTGCTTTTCTTGAAATCCTGGATGCTCAGGGCGATGGTTTTGTCACTTAAGAAGTCAACATTTGAAACAGTAAACATTTTTCCATCAAATTTTAATGGTTTTTTCATATCCGGCGGACAGGTAGCCTTTTCATTAACTTCATCAATTTCAGTTATTTTACTTCCGATAACTCCATCACGAAGTACACAAAACACAAAAGAATTATACGTTAAAAGGTCTAACCCTTCATCAACTTTTTCCTGGGTAATACCCACTTCATCCTTGCCGGAAAAGGTGGCTCCCATTTTTGAGAACCCGCCAAAGGCACCGCCTTTTGACGCATTGGCCATTGCCTGGTCTTCCGCATTGTTACTGGTAGTGGCGACACATCCGGTTTTGAAGATCTGGTTCACAAATTTGCTTTCTTTCCCACTTCCCATTCCGTAGATCAGAACAGCATTGTCTTTTTCATAAGCATCTATAATACGCCAGCCCACGGTAGGTGCATTGAATTTAACGCGTTCTTTTATTTTGCCTTCAGGTGTGATTCTCAGATACTCGAACATGTGAGGATCAGGCGCTGCATTCTTTTTAATCACATTGGTAGGAGCATAGATCAAAATCCAGTCTCTGGGAAAGTCATCATTTTCAAGTGATTCACTTAAATCATCCATTAAGGGCTGTGAAAAAACACAGGTCATTGAATTGTCAAATTGTACCTTTTCAAGTACCTTGATGTTTAACTCATTGTCGCTTATTAATAAATCATAACTTGCATAGAGTTCCTCTTTTGGATCCCCGGCATTAATAGCCATTACCAGGATTGTACTATCTCTTTCAACTTCATAAACTCCGCCAAAGAATTTATACTTTTTACCATCTTCATTTTTAGGTTTTACTTTTTCGAGCATCTTTACCCGCCGTTCGTACTGACCGGTCCACCAGTTATACTTCGCAGAAATTCTCTTTTTTCTGAATACAAGATCAGCAGAAAAATTTGCTGAGGCAGATATATTATTGGCTAAAAAGAAGTCTCCTTTGTAGTTGAACCACCTCCATTTTTTCCTCGCCCGCTCTATTTCCAGTTCATCCCGATCGATATTCAACAACGTAGCATCTTTATCGAAATGGTAAATTTCAGATTTTATCTTTTTTTGTGATGAAGGAAGAATGAAAATCATGTCAAAATTCCCGTTATCCTTTTCTTCGACATTGCCTAAATAACCTTTTTTTGCTTTCCTTGAAATTTCATAATCCTTTTCAAGCATCATTTTCTGGGAGAAAACAGATGATAAATTGCTGAATATTAGAAAAATAAATGCAGTAAGCCAAAGTAAGTGTTTCATGGTTAAACTCTTTGTATGTGGGTTAAAAATAAGTGAATTGGTCAGTTATTTCAGACCAGAAAAAATCAAATAGCCAGTGTTATGGCGCATGAGCGCGCAGACATTGATTATTATTTAGACAAAATTAAAATAATAAACTGATTTACCAAAGTTTACCCGGAATAATTTTCGGTTTTATTCCGTTTGTCGATGAATTTGACAGGTTTTCGGCTTAGGGCAGGGAGTTGCATGGAGAGTATGGTGCTTTCAGAAACAAAGGAGATCATTGGTGCAACACGAAGTTTTGCACGAAAATGCTCTTTTATCTCCTGTTCATTTTCTAAGTCTGATTCAGTAGCGTGGATATGGATCAGAATTTCATCAGTTCCAATATCATTGGTAAACACTTCAACCACATAATTTGAAATATAGGCAATGTTGTCAAGTATGTCGTAGAGGGCAGGAGGGAACAAGGTCGTGCCTTTATATTTGATCATTTGGTTCTTTCTTCCTATGATGGGGCCAAGGCGCATGGTATTTCTGCCACAGGGGCACGGAACGTTGAAATGATGGCAGATGTCGCCGGTTTTAAAGCGCAGCAGCGGCATACCCTCCACACCAAGCGTTGTAATGGTCACTTCACCCGGCTCCCCTTCCTTCACAGGCATGTTGTTTTCATCCAAAAATTCAACGATGATCAGTTCGGGATGAAGATGGCCGCCGGTTCCTTCACAGCATTCTGTAAATGAAGTAGCCATTTCCGTTGATGCATACGTCGAAAAAAGTTTGAGTGGCCATTTCTCTGTAATTCTTCGTCCAAGTGTATTAAGTGACAAGTTACTGTTGCGTAAAGGTTCCCCAATGCAAATTGCTTTTGTAATGCTGCTTCCGAGGTAGTCAATGCCATGTTGCTCCGCATAGTCAATCAGCTTCAGTATAAATGAAGGAACAGCAACAATTGCGTTCGGCCTGATGCGTTGAATCGTATCCCATTGCAATTCAGGGATCCCATTTCCAACCCGGACCACACCGGCACCGAGCATTCTGATCCCCAGGAAATAAGCAAGTCCCGCCATAAAGCGCCGATCGATGGTTGTCATCAATTGATAGATATCAGATTCACTTCCGCCGGCACAGGTAAAAGAGATGGCTTCATTGTATGCCAGGCGGTCGAGATCTTTATCCGTCATGGCAAATGTTACAGGGTTTCCAAGTGTTCCCGAGGTTGTGATGTAATCAATGATCTTTGTTTTAGGGGTACAAAGAAAGTCATCATTTCGGGTTTGGAGATCGCTTTTTGTGGTGACCGGCAGGTTCACCAGGTCGGCTACGGTTTTAATTTTTAAAGTGTCAATATGCTGGCTCCGGAACATCTGGCTGTAAAAAGGGGAGTTTGCCTTAAGATAATGAAGTGCCTCCTGTAACCTGCCATTTTGGTATCCGGCAATGACTGTTAAAGGTTCTCTTTCTATTTGAGGAAAAAATGCGTTATTTATGTTCATCAGAAACGGCCGTAATTTTTAATTGTCAGATTCATATCCCAGGGATTTGATTTGAATTTCCAATTCCCGGGAGATAAAAGCTTTTTCCTGTTCGGTGAGGGAAAATGTGTTTTTTGTAAAACTTCTGTTTTGTGCAATAAAAATGTTAATCTTCTCCTCCAATGTATCGGAGAAAAGGAGACCCAGTTCCTGGTAAACATCCCTGAGAACCTTAACAGGAGCTGCTTCAAGGTCTTCAAACCGTATCTGAACCATTGTTCCGGGCGGTAATACTTTACGATCATTTTCGACGGTGTCAAGCAGATTTTTAAGAAATAAGGTTACCTCGGAAAATTTTGCAGAAGCGCCATGATTGTTCAATGCATTCTGCTTTGCAAGAATATTCCACATGTGGATGGTCGAAGGAACGACCTTGCCTGGATGACGGACGATATGGATAAACCTGGCGTTCGGGAACATGTCAAGCAAGGTGTTGATTCTAAATGAATTAAAAGGGTTCTTCGAAACTATTCTTTTACCATGTCTGAAATAAATCTTTTTATAAAATTCCGCAACACGATGTTTCCATATATCAAGATTTCTGCCGGAAGGCAGAAACGGGCTTCCATGGTTTAGGAAGTATGTATGTGATTTAGGAAATACAAGGTTTTCCAGGGGTGAATAGTTTGTGAGCCGGTAAATCGCATATTCATCCTCCTGGGGCTCATCCATGCCGATTTTCACCATGTCCATCGGCCTGTGTTCTGAAACAACCTGTTTGAATATCGGACGGTAATAAGGATATGAAACGAGGAAACTATCGGGAACAGCGACCTGGAACAGCGTTGGGGTGCATAACTCAGGGTCAAGATTGATAAGTTGATGAAGAAAAGTTGAACCGGTTCGCCAGTGGCCGATAATGAAGATGGGGTTGTCAGGCATGATGGCTTTTTTCAGCGGCTTTGCATACCTCGCTTTTTCGATCAAAGCAAAAAACGAAGACCAGCATGCACTCTGAATGAGAAATGCCAGGCGTAATATGGTTTTGGTATTGTACGTAATTTTGCTTCGGTGGAGGAGCCGAAACAGTTGATCCAGTTTGATTCCGGCAGTGAGGTAGGAATCCTTCAATGTGTGAGTATGTTAGATTATGAGGTTGGGTTTTCCCGTTGTTCCGCTATGAAACGTGCAATGGAGTTGATTGAACCGATCACCTGCCTGGCCAGGTTTTGGTCAGCTATCCTGATGCCATAGGTACGCTGAATGGCCATGATGATTTCAATGGCATCCACCGAATCAAGGGTAAGCGCATTGTCTCCGCCAAACAGCGGTTTCTCGTCATCCACATCATCCAGGTTTATATTTTCGATGGACAGGGTACTTATGATCAGGTTCTTTATTTCAAGTTTCAATTCCTGTGTTGGTTCGGTCATGTGTAAGTAATTAATATTCAGTTATTTAATTGCTTGTGAAAGGGATTTGAAAAAGCGCTCTTCTACGTTTGCCCTGTCGTAAAGCATTTCACTCAGTTGTTTTAATTTATCAGGTCCGAGGTCACGGTTTTTGCCTATCCGGGCAGAGAAGAGAGAAATTTCTCTCCAGCCGTCACCTATTTTCATCAGTTCTGCTGAAAGTTCTGCAAGCTGGGGTTTCCCTGTAATGGTGGCAGCCTGCTGCAGGAAGGTTGCATACATGAAGCGAAATCCTGCCCCCCCGGTTCCCTGATCTTCCAGCAAAATGTTGATTTTCATGATTTCATGAGACAAATGTTCCGTATCTCTTGCAAATTTCGGCCATTCCACCACTTTTTTACCGAACATCCGTATTCCCCTGATGCCAAGAAACGGGATTGGAATTTTCAACATGTAGAAGCAGGCCTTGCTGATGCCTTTCAGGATGGCTTTGTTGTAGTCAATATCCGCCGGGAGTTTGTCGAGATGGAAGATAAATCCTTTAGGCGACATGTTTCCACCTGCAAACCGTCCTTTTTCAAGGGAGTCAGCGTCCAGTTCAACCATTTGCGGGAAATAGGCATCGCTGATGGTGTATTTATTTTCTGTTTTTCCTGTTACCACCAGGAAATGCACATTGATATGAACGCGTTCCCATGAAGGAACATAATCCATGTAAAAGAAATCGACCTGGGCACCAGTCGGGATGTTGTTTTGCAGCAATTGATCCAGCGTTTGCTGTCCTTTCACCGGATCTTTGAAATCGTAATTTTTAAATCTGACCCCAAGTCGTTTTTCAATGTTGGTGCGCATTTGACCAGGTTTATTCCGGACGATGAAGGTGGGGAATGCAAACGATTTCATTTTATGAAAATACCCGAAGAAAATTCCGCTTGCAATGCCAAATACCAGCGGTTCAGTTATATTAAGGCCACCATGGTTCAGTAGCGATGTAATCGTTCCTGATTCGCAATGTGCGGCCATTTTATGGTTGAAATTCTGTACGATCATCTGGATTTTTCTTCAATTTTTGTCAAAATGACATAGGGGTTGGAGGTTTGTGACTGACCGACCATAATTCCGGATGATTTAGGTTCAAGAATGAAATCGGATTCAAAACTGCCGTTGCTTTTCACCAGTAAAATCTGCAGAAGGTTTGCAATGGGTACATTAAACACTGCTGCATATTTAAGAAGTTCTTCCATCGTCGCACTTCCGAAAAGTTTAGGGTCCAGGTGTTTTTTGACCCTTGATTTCCTTATATGGGCCCTGGCGGCCAGCTCCGAGAAAGAGAGATCTACCAGGATCATGTAGTATTTTATCGGACTGATGGCTCCTGAAGTTACCTGGTTTCTGAGATCAATCTCCAGGTTCCTGCGTTTATACACATAATCGTCCATATAGTTGGCGGAAATGTAGGAGCCGGTTTGCATTGGCCCATAATTTCCATCATCTTTCTCAACATACAGGATCATCTGTTGTTCAGGGTAATCAACGAAACCCTCTTTCTCTTTCATTGGATGAAACTTAAATTTCCTCCTCTATTTCTGCTTTGCAAAAATAGCAATGCTTGTGATCATTGCAAAAACAAAAAAAATAACAAGTAAAACCGTATTTGGCAGGATGCTGGCAATGTTACCTTCCCGGATAAAGAGGTTCAGGTAATTATCAATTCCCCAGCGGATGGGAGAGAAGTAGCTTATGTACTGAATAAACTTTGGCATGATGTGTATTGGCAGAAAGGTTCCGCTGATGATTCCCAGAAGCACCACCATGACGGAACCAAAAAGGGCAGCCTGATTATGTGTTGTTGCCGCAGCACCAACCAGGATTCCAAAGCCGATTGCACTGAGGGAGGAAGCAATTGTTGCGATGGCGATGGCGAGGTACTGATGTCCCATGTCCAATGATGAAAGCCCGAAGAATGCAGAGAAGATCCATTTTCCGATTGCCATCATTACAACGAATTGAAGGAGGCATACAATGAGGTAGGCCACCACTTTTCCGCCAAGGATGGCTGATATTCTTACGGGCAGCGAACGCAGCCGTTGAAAGCTTCCTTCATTTTTCTCAGTGATGAGGCTGCCTGCCAATGGTATGACGATGAAAAACATGGCAAACAGGATAAATCCGGGGACATTGTTCTGAATCACATTTGGCTGAATCTCTGATCGATCTCTCATTGCAAAGGACTCTCTGACAGGGGCCAGTTTCTGAATTTTTTCTGAAACCATTGCACGGACCACAGGCCGGATATTTTCCGGAAGGTTGTCAAAAATACCGTTCATGGCCTCTTTTGTCTGGGTACCTTTGATGATATAGGTCAGTGAGTTCGTTACTGAGGTCTTATAGTTGGCTTGCAGCGTCGGATCGACTAAAAGTACAATGGCTGAATCAGCATGGGTGAGGATCACTCCGAATGAAAAATCACCCTGCCGGATGAATTCCCTGGCCTGGATGAGGGTAACCGGCAGCCCTTTGAATTCCCTTACCGGTTGAAAAAAACCGGATGAATCAAGGTCGTTGAAGAGTTTTATTGAAAAGGGGGTTTTCAGATCATCGACAAACAGGATGCGTGTTTTCGAATTCTGCCGTTTCAGGGCATTTTCCTGTGCCAGGGTAACGATAAAAATAAGCAGGACGGGCATCAGGAAGAGTATGATCAATCCCGGGATATCTCTGAACAACAATAAAAATTCTTTACGAATGATGGACAAAAATTTTCGCATGGTGTAAAAATAGGAAGATTTATCCATTCTTTCTGGCCTCAATCAGGCTGATCGGGGCAATGGTAGGGATAATCCGGGTTAATGTAAACCCCGTCTTTTCGAGGATTTCCCTATACTCCATTTCAGTTCTTTCCCTTCCTCCCTGCATGGAGGCCATCATTTGAATATCCAGTAATTTTGCCAGTGAGGGCACATTTCCTGCCGGAACCACCATCTCTATGATTAACAAAACACCATCAGGCCCCATTGCGTTGCGGATATTGCTTAAAATGACTGCCGATTGTTCATCTCCCCAGTTGTGGATGATGTTTTTAAGAATATAAAGAGTGCATGATTTTGGAATATCCCTGAAAAAATCACCAGGAACAATCTCCGTCCTGTCAGCAACCTGGTGTCGGTTAAGCATCTCCGGCGCCTTTTCAAGTGCTTCAGGCGTATCAAAAAGGATGCCACGGCATGATGGGTTGTGCTGAAGGATGTTGGCCAGCAAAAACCCCTCTCCGCCTCCTATATCAGCAATAGTGAGGAATTTTGAAAAACTGTATGCATGAAGAACAGGAGCAAGTCCAAGATCAGACAGGTTTGACATTGATCCGTCAAACACTTCTTGTTCCTGCGGATGGGTTCTTAGGTATTGATATGTTTCAAGGCCATATTTATCCGAGAAAGCATCCTTCCCGGTTCGGACAGAATATTCCAGGTTGCTCATCAGGTTCCAGTTTACCGGGCCCAGGTGATGAAGGATCATCTGGCGCAGTGAACCTGGTTCATCCAGAAGTCCTCTTGCCAAAGAATTGAGGGCAAACCGGTCATCACTGGTTTGTTTGAAGATGCCCTGGCTGGCGAGAGCACGTAAAATTCTTGCCAGGTTTGAAGGATCGACATGCAGTTGCGCTGCAAGCTCTTTCGCTGTCAGGGGTTCCTTTTGAAGAAGCGTTGCAATGTCCAGTTTAGCTGCTACATAAAGGGATGGCAACATCCAGAAATATTGAAATTGTTCATACAGAACGACATTTCCGGGGAAAAGTTTCCTGTTGAGATATGTTAAAAAAATGCGGAAAGAGTTGATGGCACTGATGAGCCAGACAGGTGGGAGTTTCTGTACCGTGGATGGCCTGTGCATGCAGTTAGCCCTGGCGGATGGGGAGATTTTTCAATTGAGACTCAAATTTTTCCAGATCCTCAATAAGTTTTACTTTTTTATCATGAATATTAAGTTTCATGGTCGAAAATAGTTCCTTATAATACTGAATGCCTTTATCAAGGTTATCGCTGAAAGAGGTAAAGTACTCCTGTTGTTTCTCAGACCATGGCCTGGCCGTTTCATCGAGTTTTGTTTTCAGATAATCAATATAGATGGTGAGCTCCTTGATGAACATATGTGGCCGGTCTTTTCTTCTGATGACATTGATTTTCCCGTAGATATGATCAACCATCTCCTTAAGGGTCATTACATCGGAGAAATAGGCCATATTCGGGCCGGGGCAAACAGAAACACCTGGTTTTTCAACTTTCGTATCCAGATCACTTACCAGGAGTGCCGAGGTTCCAAGTCCAACGCAAATACATGATTTATCAACGACTTTATCATAAGCAACCTGATAATCCGCTTCGCTCAGTCCACTTGTCTTCAGCTCTTCAATTTTGGCCTTCTGATATTTCCTGGAAGCGAGGCAAAGTGTTGGCTCTCCGAACTCATTGCTGAGTGCCGCATACTGTTTTGGGCATGGATTGCCGGGAGTACCCTGTTCGATGTATGCTAATTTTTCCAGGTCTTTTGAATTCCCTACTAAATTGTTGAAAGGAACACCCAACGGGCTGATGTTGCTTACCTGGAGGTCTTCTTCCTTCGCATTGCACAAAAGATCCAATGTTCTTTGATCCACATTGACCACTTCGGGAACCAGCAGGAACGGAGTGCCCCAGCCGACAGAATCAAGCTGGTAATGTTCTGCAAGGAATTGATGTTCCTCTGCTGTTCCGACACCACCCTGGGCGGTGATTTTGGTTTCCAATGGTTGTTCAGGGCAGGGACGATTTTTCGCCTTCAGGGCTATCTTCAATAAAGTAAAGGTTTGGTTGATCAGGTCCTCCCGGTTTTGGTTGATCTCTTCAAGTACCGGTCCAAGCAGGTACCCGGTTGTCGGGAAGGCGTGCCCTCCACAGTTAAGGCCTGATTCAATGCGGTATTCGGAAACCCACAACCCTTTCTTTGCCAGGTACTTTCCCTGAATGAGGGCAGACCTGTAATCGCTTACCTTGAGGGTGATTTTTTTATTCAGCTGGAAATTCTCATCCGGATAAAATTCATCAAAAGACTCGATATAATTATACAACCGGGTGCTCATGCCGGCGGAAAGGACAACGGAAGATGACAAATCACTTTTAACGAATCCCCGCAAAGCTGCATGACCATCGTTGTATTCCACAGGCAGTTTTTCACGGTTCCTGTAATTCTCTTTGTCAAGTTTGGTCATGATGTTCACGTCGATGCTTCCCATCGGGAGATTTTCGTTGATCCATTGCTTTACATCGAGTTTATCCCAATCTTGTTTAAGTTGTTCGAATTTTTGCTTCAGATGGGATGAATCGTGCAACATATCAATATACTTATGAAATTCGCTGCTTTTCTGATCATAAGTTGCTTTAAGCTCCTCAAACTTATCTTTGGCAAGTTTGTCCACAAGATTGAGATATGCTGTAATCCTTTTTGCCCTGAAATCTTCGATTTTTTCAGTAATGGCCTGAAAGGGAAGGTCGAACTTGGTACTGTAGAATTCTCTGAGTTTTTCCATCAGCATGTCATCAACAAGAGAAATCACCGAGGAGATCCCGAGATGAGCCACCTTTACAGGTGTATCGATAGAATAACCAATTCCCAGAACAGGGATATGGAATGAATGTGGTGCTTTTTTATTCATTTTCAGAGTTATGGAATTGCAAATATACGCAATTAATCTAGAATTGGATTCTCCAGGTTCCCATCGGGAAAAATCCCATGGTGAAAAAGGTCCTGATCTCTCCGGTTTGCGGATCAATTCTTTGTAATGAGATGTTTGTAAAGCTCGTACGATATTGCAAATCGAGGAAAAAATCAATATTGTACCCCGGCAGGTTTCGCCTGATGCCAAAGCGGAACGCGAGCCGTTTATATTCCGGAAAACGTGGCTGGTATGCTTCGCTCCAGTTGTATGTTGCTTCTCCTGCAGCAACTGTGGCATTCACATCATACGGGACGTAAGGGCTTCCTCCGACCCATGTTGCCCGCAGCCCGAATGACATCACACCCCATTTGCGTTTACCCATAATAAACTCATATCCGCCGGCCGCATTCAATGCGTAATTCACATTGAATGCTGAACTGCGGGTTATTTTGTCATAGCCGTTGTAGGTTGAATTAAAGAGAGATGCGGACAAGAGGAAGTAATAGTTTTTCCTGAAAAAACGCTCGAAGGTAAATTCAAGGCCAAAGTTCTCTCCGTACCCGTTATTAACCAGGCTGTCTGAAAATTGCCGGTCGATAAAAAATTCATGGCCCTGGTTGCTGATTGCATACTGGGGGATGGATTCTTTTACAGGGATCCTGAAAAGGTACTGATAGTAAAGTTCTGTTTTAAATCGAAGGTATTTGTTCAGCAAATGGTTGTATCCCAGGGCTATTTGTGCACTTCTCGTAAATCCAAGGTTCAGGTTGGGCTGGGTTACCTGCCCGGAAGGCAGATGAGAAAGGATGAAATAGATTACCCTGGGTTGCATCTGACTGTAAAGACCGGCGCCAAAATTTATTGTGTTATTTTCGTTGATATTCCAATCGAATCCAAGCCTGGGTTCAACTGACCAGGAGTTATTCAGCGTCAGCCATGATCCGTATATTCCGACTGTTGATGAGAATCTGGCACCTCCGGCATAATGCCATTGCGCAAATCCCCGGAGCATCTGCATCTTCTCCTTTGAATCTGTATTTACCTTGAAGGTTCCCTTTAACATCATGGAATCCGCAAATGTCATCCGGAACAGATCCCAGTACAACCCGGTGCTCAGCGTATTTGAGTTTGAAATCTTTTTCGTGAGTACGGAAGAGAATGAGTACTTGATCTCTGTTGATCGTTCTCCGGCCCACAGGGAAGGTGTTTGCTGAACGTATGAAAAGGTGTCGATCCGTGTATTTGTAGAAGTGGCAACCAGGTAGAGCATGCTTTTCCATTTCAGATCCTGCCTGAGAAAAACCTGGTGGGTTACCCCCAGCACACCCAGATTTGACCCATTGGTCAGATCTTCCCCGTAGTCAGGAAACAACCATTTTGATTGCTGCTGCCTGCTGTCAAACAACTCAATGCTGCTCAGGCCGCCGATACCCGTGATTGTAAAGGTCCCGGATTTCCGGGTTGGGATGTTTATTTTGACATTGAGATCCTGGTATTTGGGAATGGTTCCTGTGTTGATTCCAAACCAGTTCAGAAATTGAAGCGGCGAATATCTGTAGGAGATCAGGTAGGAGGCCCGGCTTTTTTTCGAAAATGGCCCTTCTGTACCAAACTCCAGCCCGTTCCAGCCCACCTGGAACCAGTATTCATGCTTTTCAGCGTTACCATTTCTCATCTTCAGGTCAAAGATCCCCGCAAGCGTATTTCCATATTGTGCCGGAAAAGCTCCCGTGAAGAAATCGGAATTGGTAACAAGGTTATTGTTCAATACTGTCACCGGGCCGCCGGTTGTTCCTACTGCAGCAAAATGATTTGGGTTCGGAATTTCCATGTCATCAATGCGCCATTGTAACCCGGTAGGAGAGTTGCCGCGCACAATGATATCATTTCGGTTGTCAATACCGCTGGTAACCCCTGCAAAGTTGGCAGCCATGCGGGCAGGGTCGTTATAACTTCCGGCAAAACGGAATGTTTCATCCACACTAAATGACCTGACACTCACCGTAGCCATTTTATTAATCGCTTCATTTTTCCGGTAACCGGCACGGATTTCCACTTCCCCTGAATTGATGGCAGCCTCCTGCAGGAATATGTTGGTAATGGTCTCCTTTCCGCTTACCACCATGAGCGGATCGGTGATGATGGCCGCGTATCCCATGTAGGTGACCTTGAGCTGATATTGCCCGATCTTTACCGGTTGCAATCTGAAGTGTCCCAGGCTGTCAGTTATTGTTCCGATGATCGGGTCGGAATCAACAATAACCACTGTTGCTCCCAATAGGGGAGTCTGGGATTGGTTATCAGTTACGGTGCCCTGAATGACAGATTTGAGTACTTTTTGTGAAAATATTAATGGACTGACAAGTAGGAATAAGATAAGTATTGGTAATGATAAAATGAACCCATGATCATATTTACACATCATGAGGTAAATATAGGAAGAAAATTTATGCTTCCATCATTTCATCTACCTGCTCATGGTTCAGTCGTGACCACCGGGGGTCAACAAGGGATTCATCCCGGAAGTTAAATGTCACCAGGTCGAATGTCTCTTCATAAAATGCGAGTTTACTTTGCATATCAGGTGTATGTTCAATGAAAATAAACTGTTCAGGAGTGCACTTTAGTTTTGTCATAATATTGGTGGCCAATGGGGCACACCATTCTGTTACAGGTGTTCCGGGGTTTTGCCGGTAAATTTCCGTTGCAATGGCAAGGGTTTTGCCATCCTTCCTGTTAATCACTTTCAACCCGCATCTGGAAGGACTTTCCCATTGCCCCTGGTATTCGAAATAGTGGTCCATGTATTTATTAAAATCGGGACTTGTCTCCATGGTTTGGTTGTTTCGTTAATTGGTAAACGGATAAGCAGGTTAACAGGTAAATAATTGAAGGTTAAGATTTTGTCGACTTATTTTGATTCAGGCCGTTTTCGGAACTTTTTTGCCAAAGCTGAGATCAGCGATGTCACGGCGACGCGGCGTGTAGGTGCCATCTTCAATCTCCCGTGATACGACTTTGTTAATCAGATTGAACATCTTCATACTCTGCGGCTCATCTTTGTAAAAGGTATCCCATGCGTACTGGTAGAGTTCTGTAAGTCTTTCAGCAGACATGTGCTTTGGATGATACACCACCTTGCCGGCGTTGTAATGATTCCAGTCCGTATCGAAAATTCGTCCCTGCTTCAGCAGATCACTGTATGCCTTTGTATGAGGGAAGGGGGCAAGTACGGTAAACTCAGCAAGGTCAAGTTCGATTTCGAGCAGGAAGTCAACCAGCCGCTTGATGTCATCCTCTGTCTGGTTGTCTAAGCCCAATAAAATAGTGCCTTCAACCGCAATGCCATACTCATGATACTGTTTAATTCTATTCTTTATATAATCTGATGTATCAAACACAGCCTGATATACATACCATGCACCGGCCTGTGCTGCAAGATCAAGTACGTCATCTTTATCTTCGATGGTGTGGCTTACCCATTTTTTCTTTAATGGGATCATGGCTTTGAACAGGTCTTTCTCCCATTGTGTATCCAGGGCAAGTGAATTATCGACAATAAACAACCGGTTGTTGTCCATCTGCGACAACTCTTCAACCACGCGGTCGATGGGCCGTGGGCGAAAGCCCCTGCCACCCAGGTAGCGCACGGCACATGGATAACAATCGTAAATGCATCCGCGGGAAGCATGGAAGAGGTCAACCATACGGAAACCTTTGTGGTAGTAAAGGTCTTTCTTAAGAATATCCCGTTTGGCAGGCCCGATCAGGCTCATATCCGGTGGTTTGCTGATGAAGTTATAAATCTTCTTCAGGTCATTTTTATCGAAATCCCTGAATACTTCACCCAGGCGGCCTTCAACCTCGCCCAAAAAAACAGAATCAGCATGCAGCATCGTCTCTTCAGCATGGAGCATCGTGGAGATTCCGCCAAAAATAACCTTCTTGCCAAGCTTTCTGTATTGATCGGCAATTTCCCAGCCACGTTTGACCTGCGTGGTAAGCATCATTGAAATACCAACAAAATCAGGACTTTCGTCGATTACAAGCTCTTCAACGTTCTCATCTGTAAAATCAATCTCGATGTTTTGGGGAATTTCTGCCGCCATCACAACAGGTCCATGAGGAGGAAGGTTGAAAATGGTTTGTCCGTCAAGTTTTTCCCACCTGGGATATATCAGTTTGAATTTCATTGTCAGGTTTTTATGATTAAGCGCTGAAAGGTCACCAGGAACGTGAAATAACTTTGTCAGATCTGTCGATGCTGACCTTTATCAGGGCCGGCAAAGTTATAAATATTTTGGAAAAATTCAGGCAGACTACTTTCGGAATAACTGTAACAGAAGGTATGATAATGAACCAAAGACCACGGCCAGGGATACTCCAAGTATCATACTGCCAAGCAGGTACTGCACAAGGTTATCCTTAATCCATTGGAAACCTGCTCCCGGGCTGTATTCCATAGTGGCAACATCTGTGCCCATCGCGAAACTGCCAATGAAGTAACTCAGGAAAATGATAAAGGGAAGCATCGGCGGCAGGCTGATGTTTGAGGCTGTGACTGCGATGAATTTGTTAAGTTTAAACAGATGTGCAAGGCCGATGGTGGTTACGATCTGCCATCCCCAAATGGGGGTTACCCCTATGCACAGCCCAAGTGCGATGGACTTTGCAAGTTTTGCATTGGAATCCTTGCTGTTTATGATATATTCCATGAAGAATTCCCGGACAGATTTTTTCCGTAGCCCCTGAAAAAACTTTAGCGGACGCACCCACAGCAGGGCCATGAATACCAGGATGCTGTTGGCGATACTTACACGGGTAAAATCCCTGAATTTTCTGAAATGAGATACGCGGGTTTCCCTGGGTGCATAATAAACTTTGACCGGTACAGAAAGAACCTTGACATCCCGCCAGGCCAGCCTGACTAAAATTTCAACTTCATACTCATATTTTCTCGAGCATACATATTTGATTTCCTTTACCTTATTAAGTGGATAAAGACGATAGCCTGTCTGAACATCCAACACCTTCAGCCCGGTTTCAATTTTAAACCAGAAGATAGAAAATTTGTGTCCGAAACTGCTGGTTCCCGGTACCTCTTCCTGCGACATATTCCGGGCGCCAAGGATCATGGCATCCGGGTTGTTTTCAATCATTTCCAGGAATAAAGGCAGATCTTCTGCGAAATGCTGGCCATCGCTGTCTATCGTGATGGCATACCAGTATCCCGATTTGACTGCAGCCTTAAATCCCTGCCTCAAAGCCCAGCCTTTGCCTGTGTTTACAGGTATGCTGATCGTTTGAATTTCAGGAAACCGTTGAAGTATTGCATTGGTTTGGTCAGTTGACCCGTCATTTACCACAATTACATCACCAGTGTATTTCAGAATTCCACTGATGACATCTTCAAGTGCGTGATCGTTGTTATAGGTTGGTATGATGATGCAACATTTGAGGTCGTTGAATTTTTGTTGCAATGATGGTAATTCAAGCATAGGATATGTACAATATGCAGATCTGATTTCAGAACAAAAGTAGGACAATTCAGCGACATTTCCGGTGATGATTTGCAATGGGTCTACCACCCCGTCAGGGTCTATCACCCCGTCAGGGTCTATCACCCCGTCAGGGACTGCCACCCCGTCAGGGTCTATCACCCCGTCAGGGACTACCACCCTGTCAGGGTCCATCACCCCCGTTAAGCAGATTTAATTAAATTTGCCCAATGAAAATACTCCTGATCAATCCGCCCCGGTCTCCGGAGAACAATATACTGAAGTTTGCTCCTGAAGAGGCAAAAAGGTTCATCCATAAAAAGTTGATTGGGCCGCCTTTGGGACTGCTGACCATCGCTGCCTCGGTTAAAGATCATGATGTGACAGTGTTTGATACCAAAGGGGAATACGACCTGATTCCTGAAACACCTGTGCTGGGAGAACTCTTAGCCTTGCTTCTTGAAAAGTACCAGCCCGATATTGTCGGTGTGACTGCCATCACCTCTGAATTTGATTTTTGTGTCGAAATTTGCCGGGTTGTAAAACAATTCAATCCACTGATATTGACTGTTGCTGGTGGACTGCATGCAACTTTGTGCCCGAATGACTTTACCGACCCTGCATTTAATATCGTTATTCCCGGTCAATGCCCGAATATTTTCCGGGAAGTTGTCAGGGTGAAGGAGGCGGGAGGTTCTTATGAGTCCATACCCGGAATTCTCATCAATGGTGCTTTTGGCTTAAGAAGAACAAAAGGGAATCCTTCTGCATGGGACATAGCAGGTGCAGATTACCTGATGCCTGACCGAAGTCACCTGAAGCGTTGGATCGATACCTATAAAGTTGGAAACAGCCCGTTTCCGAGTACCTATCTCTTTACATCATTGGGCTGTCCGTATAAATGCACTTTCTGCTCAATCTGGAGCCAGTTTAAAGGAAAATATTACCAACGCTCCGTCGAAAGTCTCATCACTGAGCTGAAAAGCATTGATGAATACCCTGTGGTGCGCTTTGCTGATGCGAATACAGTGGTGGATGAAGAGTTTATGCTCCGGTTGTTCAGGAGGATGGAAGAGGAGGGTATTCATAAAACCATCGTCATGGATATCCGGGCAGATGTAGCTGCAACCAGGCCTGATATCATCGAAAAGCTTGCCAGGGGCGGTTTAAAGGTCGTTATTTGCGGCTTCGAATCTTTTCGTGATGAGGAACTTAAGAAATATCATAAAAGTTCTCCTGCAATCGATAACCAGGAGGCTGTAAAGGTCTTTGAAAAAAACGGAATCATGGTAAGGGGAAATTATGTGGTTCCGCCGGATTACGACGTGAAAGATTTTGATGCACTTGCCGAATATGCCGACCGCAACCGTGTGGTTTATGCAGGGTATACCGTCCTGACCCCAATGCCGGGTACCGTGTATCATAAACAGGTTGAAGATCAAATAATTGACCGGGATTACCGGAAGTATAATTTTTTTAATTCTGTCATGAAAACAACCCTGCCGCATGATGAATTTCATACACGAATCGGTAGTTTATGGTTGATTAAGAAGGGGACGGATGTAATCTGAAGAATATCGAATATTGAATAACGAATTTCGAATAACGAAGAATGAGAGTGCTGCTTGTAAATACCAATATTGAGAAAGCGCCGTATCCGGTGCCGCCTCTGGGTTTGTGTATGCTTGCCAATGCACTCGCTGACCGGCATGAAGTGAAAATTTACGATGGCGTATTTGATGAGGGAAAGGGGCTCGAAGCATTGGTTATTCAATTTTTACCTGATGTTATAGGGTTTAGTATCAGGAATATAGATGATGTGGTACAGGATCGTCAAATATATTATCTGGATGGAATTCTCGAAAAGTTCATTACCCCGGTTAAAAGGATAACGAAAGCCACCATCATTGTGGGAGGGAGCGGATTCAGCATCTTCCCGACTGAAATAATGGAAATCACCGGCGCTGATTTTGGCATTGCAGGGGAGGCAGAAGCAATTTTACCGGTATTGCTCGACAGAATTCAATCTGGTTCAAGTACCTCCGACATTCCCAATTTACTCACATCCTTTAGCAAAAAAGTTCAAAAAGGTTCCGGATTTGCATTTTTAAAGCCGGCTGCCGCCAATTTTTCCGAGATTGACAAGTGGATTGACTTTTCACCCTACCTGGTCAAAGGAGTCTATTCTGTCCAGACCAAACGTGGATGTTCTCATGGATGCATCTATTGCACCTATCCCCAGATCGAAGGGCGGAAATTCCGTACCCGCAGCCCGGGTGATATTGCCGATGAGATTGAACAAGCGCATAAGAGACTGGGTTATATCACCTTTGAATTTGTTGATTCAACTTTCAATGATCCCGGTGGGCATGCAGAATCGATTTGCCGGGAGATCATCAGGAGGAACTTGAAAGTAAGGCTCAGAACCATGGGAATGAACCCAAGGCATACCAGTGACGAGTTATTTGATCTCATGGCCAGGGCAGGGTTTGTACAGATCGATGCAACTCCCGACAGTGCCTCTCCGCGGATGCTGGAAAACCTTAACAAGGGTTTTACCCTGGATGAAATCGAGAAGATGGCCCGGCTGATTAAAAAATTCAACATCCCGACCATGTGGTTTTTCCTTTTCGGCGGGCCCGGTGAAGATGAAGTTACTTTTCGTGAAACTACTGATTTTATTGACAATTTCGTCAATCCAGCCGACCTTGTATATATGAATGCCGGGCTCAGAATCTATCCGAATACCCCATTGCACAAATTAGCGCTGGAGGAGTTGAGATTTGCGGCAGGAGACTCCTTACTTCAGCCATCAGCTTATTATTATTCAAAAAAAATATCGAAACAGGTTCTTAACGACCTGATCAGAAGCGCCTCATTAACCCGCCCGCATTGTATTCCTGCCCTGGAGACTGCGCCATCTCCTCAAATGATCACCGAAGCCCTTGAATTACGCAGATTAGATGGATTTGAAGAACCGATGTTCAGAACCCTGATCAGGATCCGGGCAAAATGGAGGGCAGCGGGAAAAATTTGACCCCGTCGACAAATTTTGCATTTTTGGCTAATCCGCTGGAAGGGCCACATTCTGCATATGTTCCGATGTTCCGGCTTAGAAGAACCTGCATGGTTTTATACCAGTTAAGTGGTTGAAAAAGATTCCGGCAGATCTCCTGCCTGATGATTTCCGGTGTTGACAATGAGATCTGGTCAATCATTGAAATAACAGCGAATCCGGGTGCCTTTATGGTCAAATGTCCTGCCTGATCCGCAAAATCGGTGGCGCCGTCTTTCAAATAGCTTGAATGGTAAGGAATTGAGACAGCGAGGTCGCGTGCATGCAGGGCGCCTTCTTCCTTTGCTAGTTCAATAAGCTTATGGATATCAGTCTGGTAACCCGAAACCACAAAGGAGTATGCAGCATTCTGGTTGGTGATTTCGACCCGAAGGCTGCATTGATCAATCAGCTGCAGAATGTCAATTTCGCTAAGGCCAATAAACGTTCCCATCGCATATTTTTCCTTGCCCAGCGATGCCCTGAGCGAAATATAGGCATATTTGATCAACTGCAACCCGGTTTCAAACGATATTGCCCCGGCATCAAAGAGTGCTGCATAGATACCCATGCTGTAACCTGCAGTAATGACAGGAGAAATGTGAGCTTTTCTAAACACAACGGATATAGTGCAACTATAGATATAGGTGATATACTGGGTGCGTAATTCATCCTGCAGAAAATTACAAACCTCGAAACCAAAACCGGCCAGTTCGGGGTCAGTAAAACCGGCCGCACGGGCAAGCAGGGAGTTGAATTGTTCCTCAAAACCAGGCAATGTCTTACCGGGATGATCAGTATAATCACCCGGAAAAGCCGGAAATACAAAAGCTATTTGATTGTCGGGCAACTTGATACAGGCAGTTTAATGATCCAGCTCAAGGAGGTGGTTCTCATGTTCAATGATAAGCAATTGCATATCGATTAACTGCCCGATTGTTGAGACAGGGTGTTTTACAGCATATTTGCCAATTACTTTCAGTTCAATATCGAGGCTGTACTTTTTTTTGAATATTTCTATCAGTTCCAGGAACATCAGGGAATCTCCATCGAGATCGTTGATAATGCTGGTGTTTTCATTTATCTGTACAATATCAGCTTCACACTCTTCGGCAAAAAAACTGTAAACGATCTCTTTGACTTCCTTCCTTATTTCATCCGTTATTTTAGCCATGGCATCTTTACTTTTTTGCAAAAATATGAATTTTTCGCAAAATTTCAGCCTTGATATTTCCTAAATACCAGGGTCGCATTGTGACCTCCAAAACCAAATGAGTTTGACAAGGCAACCCGGATATCTGCAGCCCTTGATTTGTTCGGCACATAATCGAGGTCAAGGTCAGGATCAGGTTTAAGGTAGTTGATGGTGGGAGGGAGGATCCCGTTTTTGAGGCTCAACGCAGTAATGATGGCTTCTATAGCTCCGGCAGCACCAATAGTATGGCCAAGCATTGACTTTGATGAAGAAACCGGTACCTGTTTTGCGAGATCACCAAATACCTGTTTGATGGCCATGGTTTCATAGCGGTCATTCAGCTCGGTTGAGGTGCCATGGGCATTGATATAGCCGATCTCATTCTTTTGTACACCGGCATTTATAATAGCCAGTTCGATTGTTTTAGCCATGCCCACACCATCTTTCATGGGAGCCATGATATTGTATCCTTCACTGGTAATGGCGCATCCGGCAATTTCAGCATAGATTGGGGCATTCCTTGCCAATGCATGCTCTTTTGACTCGAGAACCAGAACTCCTGCCCCTTCACCGATCACAAAACCATCACGGTCCAGGGAAAATGGTTTGCTGGCCTGCCCGGCTGGCTCGTTTGCGATAGATAACGCATAGAGCGCATTGAATCCCTCGATCTCCTCAAAATTGATGATGGAATCAGCACCGCCGACAATAACAATATCAGACTGACCATTTTTAACCATTTCATAACCGAAAGCGATGGCATATGCGGAAGATGCACATGCTGTATTTACGGCAAAATTTGGACCCATGAGCTCGTATTCAAGAGATATCCATGCAGGCATGGAGTTTGTCATTGTTTTAAACACCGTGTTTTGCGGTGTTGTATCCTTCTCTATACTTGAATTCCCGGTGTTCACAACACCCATGATCACGCTGCAACGGGTGCGGTCAACCTGGTTGAAATCGATCCCTGAATCAGCGACAGCTATTTTTGCAGCCGTGACACACATCCGGGTAACTCTTGTCATTTGACTTCCCGCACGTTTTTTAATGTATTGGCGGGATAATTCTTCAAATTCAGGAGGAACTTCAGCAGCAACTCTTGTCGCCAATGTGCTGGGATCAAAGTGGGTAATATTTTTAACCCCGCTCTTTCCTGCTACAATATTATTCCAGTTTTCTTCCAATGATAAACCCAGGGATGAAATGATGCTCATCCCTGAAATCACAACTTCTTTTGACATCTATCTGATTGATTATTTTTTTAAACTGCTGGCCCACTTGCATACCATGTCCTTCTCAGCCTGGGTAGGAACATCGTTTGGATTATTGGTACACCATTTTTTTGGCGGCATGGACCCTTTGGTCAGTACTTTGCACATTGCTGCGGCTTTTTTACTCTGCTTCGCAGCATCATACTTATCCCAATCAGAGAAATTAATTTTCCCCTTGGCCATGAAATTTCCATCAGTGGCATGACAATCCATGCAGGCCCTCTTAACCATCATCTGAATGCTGTCTGGCAGCGCAGTTCCTTGATTTACAGAACTGCTCCTTTTTGAGGCATTAACCGTTTGAGGGTTCATTATGAAGGCAATAGCAATGAACACACTCAGGGTGATCAGCGATAATAGCGCAACTTTTTTCATCTTTTAAAGGATTATATTTTTACAAAGATAACCCGAATTAGCCTTGAAAACCGAAAAAAAATATGAGTTTTGCTAAAATTGCAAACTGGAAATATTGAAGTACTCCATGATTGAATGGTTTAAATCATCCATCGGGATTGCCGGATCCGAAGTGAAATATTTCAAAGTGGAATGCCATGACTGACGGAGATGACCAACAATCTCAGCCGTATTTACAGACTCCTCTTCCTTTTGATCATCCAGCGGATACTTATAAAAACCCTCCTGGGTTTTCAGCCCCAGCCTGCCTTGCAAAACAAGAGCCTCCAGCGTTGCAATCAGCTGGGAATAAGCATTCTTATGCGGATAATCCCTGGTATAATTCCGGATGGACGACAACATGGTGTCAATACCGACGCTGTCGCAGAAATCGAACACCCCGAAAGGGAAGAAATAGGCCCTTACAAGCTGGTCCATTTGTTGGTAGCTGCATTGTCCTGACTCAACAAGGAGGAAAGCGTCATTTTGAAAATTCAGAAAAATCTTATTCAGAATAAAACTGTTATGTTCATTGAGCAGGATGTACCTGCGTTTGATGTTCTTCAGAAAAAATTCAACTGTTTTTTGTGTTTCTTCAGTCGTGTCATGGCAAACCGTGATTTCAACAATGTTTTTCAGTGGTACAGGGTAGAAAAAATGCATACCGGCAAATTTTCCTGAACGGCTGCCACCAGGAGCTATTTCAGAAGGATTGATGGAAGATGCGTTTGAAGTGAAAATAGCTTCAGGCTGAACAATTTCATCCAACCGGAGAAAAAGGTTTCGTTTCAGATCAGGGATTTCAGGAACAGATTCAATGATCAGGTCACAGGATTGTAAAACAGTTAAATCGTTTGAAATTTTTGTTTTCAATAAATGTTCTGACCTTTGATGATCGATGATCCCGGCATCAAACGACCGTCGTATCCTGCGTTCAAACTGCCGGGTAATTTTTTCCGTATCAGCTCCCGGACTGCATGCCCAGCTCAGATCAAAATGGAAATCAAGCAGATAGTTAAAGATGCTGGTCCCCATCTTTCCTTGTCCGATGATGCCGACTTTTTTAATCTCTGACATAAATATGAAATCAAAATTCAAATTCAAATATCAAAAGTCAAATGCTTGTCCGCCGCAACCCTGTTACTTATCCTTCCACGCACCCTTATCCTGCTGTCTGACAATCATCCTGTATTGCTCCAGGTTCCGGTGGTGCTCCTGGATGTGGCGGTAATATCCCAGCATTGACAAAAGAAAACCAAGTCCTTTATCAATCGCAATCTGTTTGGTTCGGATAAGTTTAATGACAAAACGGAATAACTTTTTCCGGTCAGGATCGTTGGTCAGGACGAATGCTGTAAACGTTATCCACGAGAGCCGTGCCTTCATGAAGGCTGATATTTCTCCGCCCGGCCGGGTGAAGGCGCCATTGCTTAAAAGCGCCTCCCCTTTTTTCCGGATTGTATCAAATGAATACAGTTTTGTGACGGTCTCCATGTATTTGTCAAAAATTCCGATTTGGGACATCTGCATATAGTGCAAAGTAGGGAAGTGACCCACACCCAATTCCGGATCACATGACAGCAATCTGCCTTCTTCCCTGAATTTCCGGTGTGTTTCTGTTCCTGGGGGTGCATTAAGCAGGTGCAGGTTTACGTGCGGCAGGTTATGCTGCATGGTGAAATCGAAAATCCTGTCGAATTCTTCAAGTGTATCATTGTCAAAGCCAACCACAAAGCTTGCATTGATATGAATGCCGGCCGCATGAATTTTATTGATGGCTTCAGCATAGATACTGCCTCCCCGGTTGTGGTGCTTTTGAGATTCATCCAGGCTGGCAGGGTTCAGTGATTCGAATCCAACGAGGATGTTAAAACACCCGGCTTCTGCCATGAGGTGTAGCAGTTCATCGTCGGTTGCCACATCCAGGCTGCACATGCATCCCCAGGATATTTTCAACGGAATGATGGCCCTCATGAGCTCCTTAGCGTACTTTTTGTTGATCGTAAGGTTGTCATCAACGAAGAAGAAATATTTCGAAGGGGCTGCTTTAATTTCCTCTACCACATTGCCGATGTTGCGGTAGCGCATCTTCCTGCCGAAATTTTTGGAAACCAGGCAGAAGTCGCAATTAAACGGGCATCCGCGGGATACCTGGATTGCAACCTGGAAGATCCTGTTCATGTTCACCAGGTCCCAGCGTGGTGGAGGCTGGGTTTTATAAGGAACATAAATCTCTGAAGAGTAAACCTGTTTGAGGCTGTTTTGTTCAAAATCAGCCAGGGCCTGTTCCCATTTACCTTCGGCCTCCCCGGCAATGACACAATCTCCATGTTTCAGTGCCTCTTCCTGCATGAATGAAGCATAGGGTCCGCCAAAAATCACCTTGCTGCCCAGCGACCTGTAATGGTCCCCCAGCTCAAATGCCCGAATTCCGGTTGCCGCCAGGGTTGTAATCCCGACGATGTCTGGTACCAGGTTTTTCGGCAGTGATTCAATCTCCTCATCAAAAATGTGTATATCATAATGATCAGGCGTAAGCGCGGCAATGGTAGGAAGTGCCAGTGGAATCATCAGCCGCTTTTTACCGAACATTTTAGCCATTTCGCTATGGGCGGGATAGTTCACGAACTTCTGCCGCGGAGAAATCAGGAATAATGTATATTTCTTTTTATCAGCCAAAAATCAAAAATTTAATTAACCTCATCCCCTGCACCCCTTCTCCTGAAGGAGAAGGGGACGGGCGTTGAGGCGTATGGGTTAATTCCTGTTCATCTGTTTACCTGCTCATTATCACATACCCTGCCTGCATAAACTTACTTACCTCCGTGACAAAGCTGAGAATAATGTCCCCTTTGTACAATTGCTCCTCTTTCCTGATCTTATCGAGGCATAGCAAAGCCATCGGAGGTCCGATATATCCCATCGTACTCATTTTTGAGTAGAGTGTTTTTCGGGTGATTCCCAGGTCTGCACACTCGTCCATAATAAGCTCTGAGATGTGCCTGGAGGGAAAGTTAACCTGAAAATACTTTATATGATCAGGATTCACAGGGTATTTGGCAAACATTCTTTTAAGCCCCTTGAGGAAAACCGATCCGTCAGGATCATGAAAATTGACACGAAGCTCCTCCTGGAACATCTGGGCAAGATGATGATAACCCAGCTCAAACTCCTCCCTTGGATTCATGTAATAGGCCGGGCGCTTATTGCCCATGGCAGATGGCTTGAATCCCCCGATGGATTCCATGTAGTTATAATCCAAAAAAAGCCCGTTGTTGTCCGATTCTGCCGCCTGCAGAACAATCGCAGCAGCCCCGTCGCTCAGGAAATAGCGTAAAAAGAGCTCCTCTTTTTTTACCAGTGGCTGATTATAGTATTCGGCTACAAGTTCAGAGGAGGAGATGCCGGAAGAGACAACAAGCGCATTTTTATAACGGCCGTTGCGGATCAGGTCGGCTCCAAGCAGGAGCGCTTTATAGGCTGAAGTGCAGTTTGCATGGACTGATATCTCACCACATTGTTCAATGCCGAGGGCCTCCTGGATCCTGACACTGGCGGTAGGCATCTGGTCCTGGTGTGCACTGCCATAAACGATCAGTTCAATGTCCGAAGGTTCCAGCCCTGCATCTGCAATGGCTTCCACAGAGGCTTTAACCGACATGGATACATTGTCTTCGGTAAACTTCCTTGTTACCGGGTCCAGTGCAAAATGGTAAAAATCTATCTCCAGCAACTCCTTCATCAGCGGCTTGATCCGTTTGAGCCATTTCTGTACTTTTTCAGGTGCGGCAGTCAATTCACCAAGATATCTGTCAACATCCTCTGCAGGGATTGGGAGACCCGGCAGAAATGATCCGCTCCCAATAATCTTTACAAACATTTGGTTATGATATGGTCGCATGTGATGGCTTGAAATATTTATAAAGTAAAGCTTTCCGGTCGATTCCGGTAAGAGTTTGCGGCAGTGCATCTGCAAAAGCCAGTGAACATGGCAACACCTCATTTTTGGGAACTACTGCATCAACAAGACCAGATTCCAGGGCCTCCCGACCCGTAAAAGTATTTCCACGCAGGATGATTTCCACTGCCTTGGCGCGGCCTGCCAGCGCAGCAACCCGCTGAATTCCGCCTAGTCCGGGCATCAGGTTAAAAGTTGATTCAGGCAAACCAAGAACTGCTTCTTCTGCACAAATTCTGAAATGGGAAAAGAGTGCCAGCTCAAATGCCGAACCAAGGCAGGCACCACGAATTGCAGAAATCAGGGGTATCTTCAATTGTTCAAGCATCAGCATGGCCTGGTAATTTTCAAGCATTGTCTGCTGGTTCACATTATTCAATAATTCGGTGATATCTGCTCCGGATGAGTAATGCCTGCCGCTCCCGCTGATGAGGATGGCCTTAAGTGTGTGATCCATCGAAATCTCAGTTACCAGAATACGCAATTCACGGAAGAATCCCATCGTCATGGTATTCGACGGAGGCTGGTTGAGGGTCAGCCGCCCGACCTGGTTTTCTGAATGCCACTGAATTGTCATATCAGGTCTCCTCAGTGTTACGTCGTATGGCTTCATCCTGAGCCAGTTCACAAAATAACCTGATCTCTTCTGTTATTGCCTGATCCTGTGATAACTCAAAGGAATTCTTCAAGGATCGCATAACAGACCTGATCACTTTTACAGGACGGTCACGGGTCATTTTTTGCATCAGTTGCCAGGCAAATTCAAATGCCTGGTCTTTCGGGGCGACATGATCGATAATCCCGAGGGCTTTGGCATCTGTGGCATTGACGATATCTCCGCTGAGAATAATCCTGGCAGCCTCTGAGACACCAGTCAGTGCGGGAAGTCTGAAAGTGCCTCCCATGCCCGGCATGAGGTTCTGGTTTGATTCCGGGAAAGCAAGCAGGGCATTTTCCGAGGCGACCCTGATGTGGCAGGCAAGTGCAATTTCCAGTCCGCCGCCAAAACAAACACGGTTTATTGCTGCAATGACAGGGATATCCAGGTTGTAAATTGTGTTAAGCAGCGCGTGGCCGTCCTGCATCATCGTCATCAGGGTTTCAGGGTTGCTGCTGTTCTTAAAAATTGTTTCAAGATTGCCACCGGTGGAAAAATTTTTACCCTCTCCCATGATGATTAACCCTTTCAGAGTTTGCGTTGCGGTCCATTGTTGAAAAAGGGCAGGGGAGATAAATTCAGGAACGGCGAGTTCGTTGGCCGGAGGAGTGTTCAGACGGATAATCCCGATGCAATCGATGACTTCAAAAGTTACAGTATTCAATTTAGTCATCGGGTGTTGTTGTTAGATGGCGGATAAAATTTCAGATGGGACATCCCCGACTATTTTGTCTTTGCCAATAAATATCAGCTTCGTGGTGGCCCGTGCAGATGACAGGCCCGTGGTGAGGTTCATGATTTTCTGGTGAAAAATCAAATATGGTTTTTCAAGGATGCAATACGACTCTATCCTAAGTGCATCGAAAATTTTAATCTCGCGCTGATATCTGATATGCACATCGGTAACCACAGGCAGGTTCTGGTTCTCTTTTAGAAATTCATATATATTCAGTTGTCTTAAATATTCCCACCTGGCATGTTCAAAATAATTCAGGTAAACTGCATTGTTAATATGGTTGTAAGAATCAAGCTCATAGCCACGTGCGGTGAAGGTTATTATCTGTTTATTCGCCATTATCCAGCAGGTTGAAATTTTCCCTTAAATTTTAGAAATTGGGTTGTTCCGGCACCGATAGAGGCAATGACAACTATTTGCCGCTCTTCTGAAGGTTTTATTTGTACAACAAATTCCAGTTGGTTGTTAACCAGTGGACTGATCATCGACAAGAACTTTATGTTGTCTGACTCAGTAAGTCTAAGTTGTTGCTTAACAGCTTTTTCAACCAGTTCTTTTATCATCTGAATCTGGCAAACTCCGGGCACTACCGGATTCCCGGGAAAGTGCCCGGTAAAAATCGGGTGGCTGTCATTGAGAGAGACAGTCACAAGAAGTTTGGTCTGGGAACCTTCAACAGATTCACAATTAAACGATTGAATATCAAAAAACACTCCGGAGAGCATAACAGATCATTTTTGGCATGAGTGAATCTGCAAAAGTATGGAAAAAAGTAAATGCATGAAAAAAGGAAACCCCAGAAAAGCTTTTGCTTTTTGGGGTTTCACAGGGAGAGAATTTTCTAAACCAACCACAATTTAGAAAAGCACATTAAAAAAGTTTATTTACCCTATTTTCTTCGTATGAATGTATTGGTAAATGTCGGTCTAAAACTACACCTGCGCAATAGGGGATATTTGTAAATTTACTTTGTGGAAATCCGTAAGAAAGAGCTGGTGAATATCTTTTAAAAAACAGAATATCAATGTTTAACAATAATTATTGACGTACACGGTCCACGCCCTTAAATTCACCATTCGGATGATTGTTTTGACATATTACAAAAATGAAGGTTCAAGGACCTATTCGATCCGGTTATCATAACCTCTTTGCTGCTTCCTGATCAAGCAGCCATAAAACCTCACCATGTTCCGGTCGGATACACGAAGCCGGGAGGAGATCGCAGCCATTACTCTTGTTTATGATCCGGGCTACAACGGTGGATTTGTTTTCACCGGTTGCAATAATGACAACCATTTTTGCATGGTTGATGATTTTGCCTGTTGCGGTTATTCTTTTTTGCTTTGTCTGAGGATGTTCGGCGGTCTCAAAAAGCTTATTACTGCTGAAAAGCTGAATATTTGAAGGAAAAATGGAGGCGGTATGACCATCCTCGCCAAGTCCAAGCATCAGCAGGTCGGCCCGGGGAAATCCATTCACTGTGTTTACATTCTTCAGGAATTGGTCAGCGTATCTTACGGCTTCGTCTGCCGGAAATGATTCACCCTGAATTCTGAAAATATTCGACGAAGGAACCGGCACCTTGTCGAGGAGGCTCTCCCTGGCCATTTTATAATTGCTTTCAGAATCTTCAGGCCCCACACAACGCTCGTCGCCCCAGAAAATATTGACTTTATTCCAGTCTGTTAAATCTTTATAGCAGAGCGCGATCTTTTCAAAGATCATTTTCGGGGTTGCGCCACCTGATAAGACCCATGAAAAACATCGATCGTCCGGTGTTTCATTGATATGCTTCACCAGCACCGATGCAAAAATATCAGCAAGTTCATCATTGGACTTTGCAATTCTGAGTGAGTGTTCCATGTCAGAGTTCACAAAAAAATCCGTCGTCCGAGAGGTTTTTACATGGATAGCGCCAGGTCATCTCTTTATCTTCAATCAGGTCGTCCACATTATCGGGGCCCCAGGTGCCCGCAGGATAGCCGTACAAAGGAACCTCATGCCCGTTTTTCCACACATCCATCACCGGGGTTAAAAATTTCCAGGCTTCAAGCACCTCTTCCGTGCGCGCAAACAATGTTGCATCTCCTTTGATGGAATCATAGATAAGCCGTTCATAAGCTGACGGCAGTCTTTGGATGGAGAGATCGTCGTAGTGAAACTCCATGTTCACATTCTGAACTTCAAATCCGGAGCCTGGAGTTTTCATCCCGAATTTTAGCAATATGCCTTCATCCGGCTGAATCCTGATTACCAGTTGATTGCAGGATTGACGGTGCTTGTCACCCGAAAACAGGAAATGTGGGGTTGGCTTGAAATGGATCACGATTTCTGTAACACGCGTCGGCAGACGTTTCCCGGTGCGGATATAAAACGGGACTCCGCCCCAGCGCCAGTTGTCGATGTAAAATTTCAAGGCAACGAAGGTCTCTGTCTGGGAATCCGGAGCAACACCAGCCTCTTCCCTGTAACCCGGGACAACTGTTCCTTTGATGGTGGATGAGAGATATTGTCCGCGAATTGCAACATGTTGAACGTCTTTACGTTGTATGGGGCGAAGGGATTGAAATACTTTAAGGATCTCGTTTCGGATGGCTGCCGGTTCCAGCGAAGATGGCGGTTCCATCGCAGTAAGTGCAGTAACCTGCAAAAGATGGTTCTGCACCATATCGCGGAGTGCACCTGAAGTTTCGTAATATCCGCCCCGCTTTTCGATACCAATGCTTTCAGCGGAGGTGATCTCCACATGATGAATGTAATTCCGGTTCCATAACGGCTCAAACATTCCGTTTGAAAACCTTGTTACCAGAAGGTTCTGAACGGTTTCCTTTCCTAAATAGTGGTCGATCCTGAAAATTTGGTCTTCACTCCAATCCAGGAGGAGGCTCTCTTTCAGTTGCATTGCCGACCCCAGGTCATTGCCAAAAGGTTTCTCAATGATCAGGCGCTTCCAGCCGTCATCCTGAAGGTTCAGGCCGACTGCCGCAAGATTCGCAGGGA
Organism: uncultured Bacteroidales bacterium; assembly: GCA_903926565.1. Classification (GTDB taxonomy): domain Bacteria; phylum Bacteroidota; class Bacteroidia; order Bacteroidales; family FEN-979; genus CAIVAT01. The sequence goes on along the minus strand of CAIYJU010000067.1, from coordinate 2,807 downwards.
TAACTCCATACAGGCCGGGCGGTGTGGAAAGATAAAAAATAGTATTCCCACAGATGTTCGACTCTGAACGTAACAGAGCAAGTTCCTGTTTCAGGGCACTATAGGTGGAAACATCATCGAACTGAATGGTCGTGTAAAAGAGTTTCCTGACGAATTCCTCTATACCGGATACATCATCAATTTCCTTAAACTGGTTGATGGCTGATCTCATCTGTTCCCTGAATTCAGCGGTAGAAACAGAAGAACGTGAAACGCCCAGGAGCGCAAAATTATCAGGTAACAGTTTCCGGATAAAAAGCGAATATAAAGCAGGAACGAGTTTCCGCCTGGTCAGGTCGCCGGAGGCGCCGAAAATGACATAAATATGATTTTCAGAGATGTTCATTTACGTATCGTTGGACGAGGCAAATTTATGTCGAATAATACGTTTTGCCAATTATAATTCACTTTCATGTTTATTCCCCAATGGAATATTGACAAAAGGCCGGGGAATTTTCTCCCCGGCCTTTTTAAATCTTAGCAATTTCTGATGGCTGCCTCTTATTTCTTCCCCTGGGTGTTAATCCCAAAAGGCAAATAAAGCGGGCAAAAACGCACAATGCCTGTGAGAATGAATACACCGGCTAAAACCAATAGTAAAATGCCGGCAGTTCCGGTAACGACCTGCATAAAATAGAGCACGATCAGTAAGGCTGCAACCAATAACCTGGCTGCAATGTCGATGGTTCCCATGTTCTTTTTCATAATTTTTTGAATTTGAGGTGAATTTATGGATATACTAATTTAATATGTCAAAATCTATATGTGTCAAATAGTGTGCCAAAATAAATCGCATAAATAGCACTTGTCTGGTTTTTTATTCGTTACTTTGCAAAAGAATCAGGATGGTCGGAATTGTGCTGACCTTATACCAGATTTTCCATGAAGTTTTAAATATTTATAAAGCAAATCAACATGTCAGATTCATGTAAGACAAACACCGAAGACCTTCCAATAAAGGAAAGAGTTAAAACCTGGGCATATTGGAAACCATTGTTCTTTATTGCATTGGGTGGCCTGGGCGGTTTCCTTTATTATCATTTTATAGGTTGCTCTTCAGGTACTTGTGCAATAACAAGTAGCCCATATGGAAGCATTGCTTTTGGAGGCTTTCTGGGTTACTTCATGGTAAGCCGGCCCTGTGCATGTTGAAACCGACCGGCCTGGCCTTTTACCTTGAACTGATGACAGATTGAATGATCTCCATAGATTCTTCAGAGGCACCATGGATGGCTTCAACAACTGTACTTACAATTCCATCGGCGATCTGAGTCATGTCAAGCATGGCAATATACGTTTTGCCATCTGCTTTCTCATAGACCGAGATGCGGCAAGGCATGAGAACGGAAGCGATCCGCTCATCATCCAGCTCAAGTAAACGTCCTGAATATTCCGGTTTGCAAATTTCGACAACCTGCACAGGTCTGACATTTTTGCCTGCTTTAGCCAGTGATTGCTGAAGATTGTGGGTGGCCGGATTCTGCCATTCTCTTTGAGTTGCAGCTTCGATAAGTTTCTCTACGGTTACAGGTACATTAAAAGGGCTTACCTGTTCGATGATCAGTTGGTTTGTTTTCATGGCTCTCTTTTTCTGGTTAATTCAACTCTTTTGCAATGGCAATGGCAGCAATGGTTCCATCAGCTACAGCCGTGGTAATCTGCCTGTATTTTTTACTGATAACATCACCCACGGCATAAATGCCCGGCATACTGGTACGCATATCTTCGTCCGTTTTTATATAACCCCAGGTGTCTAAGGTCAATTTGTCTCTGAACAAATCAATGTTGGGTTTCATTCCGATAAAAACAAACACCCCGTCGCTGGTCAGTTTAGTGATTGTCTTTGTCTTTAAATCTTCAACCCCGGTGATTAACTTTTCTCCTTCGCGAACAAATGATCTTGGTTCATGCTCAAAAAGAATGTTTATTTTAGGATTCGCGAACAGTTTCTCCTGTGCCTGTTTATTGGCTGTTAACGTGGCAAACTGGTGTACCATGGTGATCTTGCTGGCAAACCTGCTGATGAAATCTGCTTCTTCCACTGCGGAATTTCCACCTCCGATAACAACAACTTCCTTATCGCCGTAATACTTGGCATCGCAGGTTGCACAATAGGAGATGCCTTTGCCTTTCAGCTCTTTTTCACCGGCAATGCCCATCAGGTTGGGGGAGGTCCCCGTTGCAATGATTATTTTTTTAGCCCTTATTGTCTCGAATTCATCAACCACAACCTCTTTTTTCTCAAGGTCGATTTTTGAAACATCAACAGCAACTTTATAAATTGTTCCGCATTGTTTGGTTTGTTCCGACATGTTATGCGACAGCAGATAGCCTGGCTGTGGATCGATAAAACCTGGATAATTTGAAACTTCGTGAGTCGTCGAAACATGGCCTCCCGGGAGTGCGATATCAATGAGGACAGTATTCACTTTGGCCTGACAAAGGTAGAGGCCGGCGGTAAGTCCGCCAGGACCAGCGCCGAGAATCAGGACATCAAATTCAGAAACAGTTGGTTTGATCTCTTGTTTGATCTCGAAAACCCTCTCCGCAGTTAACAGACCGTCAAGCTGAATGATGATGTCACTTCGTTTTATGCCGCCGGTCAGTGTGACAGGTGATTGTATGCCGTTATCGAAAAACAGAAGCGTAGGGGAGGACCTCACACCGAGTTTCTCAGCCAATGGTTTGTTCTCCTGACGAAACATTTTCACAAATTTGATGTCGTTGCCGTATAGCTTTGCCAACCCTTCAAATTTTGGTGCAACAGC
>CAIYJU010000066.1 GCA_903926565.1 uncultured Bacteroidales bacterium | reverse complement strand
CCAAAGTTTTTCACAACCTGGGAAATTCCTATATTCAGTCGAAGGATTATGAAAAGAGCATTCTTGCATATAAAAATGCACTGATGAACGATCCGAAAAATGTCGACACCAAATACAATCTTGAATATGCTAAAATGATGCTGAAAAAACAGCAGCAACAGCAACAGCAGGATAAGGATAACAAAGATAAAATGGACGACAAGAAGGATCAGAAGGATAAAAAAGACCAGAATCAGGATCAGAAGCAAAAAAATGACCAGCAGAAGCAACCCCAGGATCAGAAGAAAATAAGCAAGGATGATGCTGAACGTATGCTGGAAGCCTTGAAAAATGATGAAAAAAAGACCATGCAGAAGGTGAAAAAACAAAAGGCCAAAGTGCAGGTGATTGGAATTGAAAAAGATTGGTAAAGACTCAGCGTTATGTTAAGAAAATTCATATTTTCCTTCATCTCATTCATCATGTTGTTTGCCTTGACGGGTTACGCGCAGGATATCCGGCTCACCGGCCAGGCACGACCCAATGTTTCGGTGGGTGAAACCTTCACGCTCGTTTACACCCTCAATGCACAAGGCAGTGGGTTCAGGGGACCGAACATCCAGGGAATTGACATGCTCAGCGGACCAAACACAAGTACCAGCTCAAGTATCCGTACGGTGAACGGAAGCACGACCATGTCAATCACTTATACATTTACCTATTTATTGCAGGCGAACAGGGAAGGCACTTTTGACATACCGGCTGCGAGTGTCAATGTGAATGGCAAACAAATTACTTCCAATACATTGTCGGTCAAGGTTGTGAAAAACGGGAATTCCGGCAATACCCAATACCAGGGTTCAGGTGGTCAGAAGAGTGGCGGTGTGGCACAGTCCGGAGGGAGTTCCAACGATGTGTATGTCAAGGCGTTTGCTTCTAATTCAAACCCGCTTCAGGGTGAAGGAATCGTTGTTACCTACAAGATTTTCACAAAGGTTCCCATTGCCCAGATCAACATCAGCAAACTTTCCTCTTTTTCAGGCTTCTGGTCGCAGAATCTCATGAAAGAGAATGATAAATTGCAGCAGACCACACAGGTTATCGATGGCGAGCAGTATATTGTTGCAGATATTCGCAAAATTGCCCTTTTCCCTCTTAAAACCGGACGCCTCATAATCGATCCGCTCGAACTGGCTTGCGTGGCCCAGGTTCGGAGACCATCAAAAACTAAAACAGGGGACCCTTTTTTCGACGATTTTTTTAACGATTCATTTTTTAATTCAGGTGTGGCAAATGTGGAGAAAAACCTGAAGTCAAATCCCCTTGTAATTAACGTAAAATCTCTTCCGGAAGATGGTAAGCCGGCCGATTTTAGCGGAGCCGTAGGGAGCTTTACATTTCAATCGGAGATGGATAAAACACGGTTGAAAACAAACGAGGCTGTTACACTCAAATGCACGATCAGTGGCAGAGGGAATATTCAACTCATTGATAAATTAAATGTTACCTTTCCTCCTGATTTTGAGAGCTACGATCCCAAAGTAACCAGTGATATTCAGACTACTGCAGCCGGAATCTCCGGCAGGCAAGTGTTCGAATATCTGCTGATTCCGCGAAAGCCCGGTAAATTCAATATCAAACCTATTGTTTTCAATTATTTTGATCTGGACAAAAAGCGGTACGTTTCTTTGAGCAGTCCTGAATTTTCTCTTGATGTTGAAAAAGGGAGCGGAGAAGCAGGAGGAACAGTGCTCACCTATTCCGGTGCAAATAAGGAGGAGATCAAATACATTGGCAGCGATATCCGCCACATTAAAGATACGATGTTCGGATTAACACCTGCGGGGTCGATGTTTATTTTTTCGATCGGTTTCTGGAGCCTGCTTTTGATTCCATTGCTTCTCTTTCTTATCTTCCTCGTGTTATGGCGTAAACTGGCAGCCCGCCGGGGTGACCTTGTCCTGATGAAAAATCTGAAAGCGACCAAGATCGCACGAAAACGACTGCAAAAAGCCGAGGAATTTCAAAAGGCAGGACAACAGGAGAAGTTCTATATTGCCATTTCACAATCCCTGTGGGGCTATTTAAGTGACAAATTCAGCATTCCGATGGCGGAACTCAGCATTAACTCTGTTCATGAAGCACTGATCCGGCGAAATGTAGGTGAAGCAATCATAACGCAGTTCATTGAAACATTGAACAACACCGAATTTGCCCGATTTGCTCCCGGGGAAAAAACTGTGAACATGGAGCGGATTTATAATGAAGCACTTGAAATTATAGCAAAAATGGAAAGGGAATTAAGATGATGAACCTGAAGCCCTTCGGTCTGGTAATTGCATTTTTATTGACATACAGCGCGGTTTTTTCATCTGTTGAACAGGTGAATGTTGCCAAAGCAAATAAAGCATATTCGGCGGGCTCATTCCAGGTTGCTGCCGATCTGTATCAAAAGGTTGTTGACGCCGGTTTCTCATCCCCTGAGCTTTTCTACAACATGGGGAATGCCTGTTTTAAAATGAATGATTATGCCAGGGCGATACTTTGGTATGAGCGGGCCAGGCGACTTGATCCGGGTAATGAGGATATTGCTTTTAACCTGAATGTGACCAATACGAAAATATCAGATAAAATTGAACCGTTGCCCGAGTTGTTTTATAAACGTTGGTTCAATAACCTGGTCCAGGTCTTTCCTGTTGATACCTGGGCAATGATGTGTGTCTGTTTGTTCATTACCGGTCTGCTGGGCATTGTCCTTTACCTCGCTTCAAGGGTTCTTGTCCTGAGGAAAATAGGTTTCTGGGCTGCATCGGCATTTTTTATTCTCTCCTTTTTTTCCTTCATTATTGCCTGGAATGGATACCGGTATGTTAAATCTGCCAGCGAAGCGGTTGTATTTGCCCCAACCATAACAGTCAAAAGTTCACCGGATGAAAAAAGCACAGATCTTTTTGTGTTGCATGAAGGCTCAAAAGTAACACTGCTGGATCAAATCAGTGACTGGTATGAAATCAGGATTGCCAATGGGAGCGTAGGCTGGCTCCCAAAAAAGACCCTCGAGAAAATTTGATTGTAAGGCTGTGTTGACCGATAACCCAGGTCGTTTACCGAAGAAAGTATCCGGTAGGTAAAATAATTTTGCAGGATACTTTTTTTGCTTTATATTTGTTCGATAAAATCAGACATGGTTTTCACCGTTCCTTCCATGTGTTATCAAGGGTTTAAAAAATATTAATTCCAGAAACATATACATCAAATTAAAAAGAGTGATATGAAAAATAGAATTTTACCCCTTAGCCTGATCACAGCTCAATTCAGCCTTTTCCTGCTTTTCTTTTCTGTGGTTACTGTTTTTGGGCAACCCGGGAATAGTGAATTGAAAGGAACATGGTACGAAAGTGTCCGTGCCAACCAAAATACCGGCAAAGTCAATCCACAGGATGTTATCAATGCCCGCAGGCAGGCAGAGGCACTTAAGCTGAAATCAGGTTCCGGTGCGATTGGACTGAACTGGCAACATGCAGGACCTGACAATTTTCCGGGTATGGTATGGAGTGCGATTTTTGACAATACGGATACATCAGGGCTCACCTGTATTGCAGGAAGTGCCAATGGCGGGGTGTGGAAATCGATCGACCTGGGACTTACCTGGAGTGCGATGGGAGTGGATAATAACCGGGTTCTCAACGTTTCATCACTGGTTCAGACCTCCAGCGGTACCATTTATGCAGCTACGGGCGTAACTACCTGTAAAGTTGTAACTTACAGCGGCGCCGGTATATTTCGCTCAGTTAATGGCGGTGCTTTCTCGGGTCTTGCTTCCACAATGGTCAATCCCGATTTTAAAGGTGTAAGCAAAATGGCCATTTCACCTTCCGGCAGGTTGTTTGCTGCCACCATTGGAGGGTTGTACTTCAGCGACAATGGTGATGAGTGGACCAAGGCAAAGTCAGGATATGCAATGGATGTTTGTGTCGGAAGTGACGGAACAGTCATCACCTCAATTGATAATTCTGCATACATAGCCGTCGGAGGAAACCTCGACGCCTGGGTCACCCTTACCACAGGCAGTCCCAACGCCCTTCCTGATCACGGAATTGGCTGGATGGTATTTACTGTCGCTCCCTCAGATGCAAATGTGATGTATGCAAGCATCGCCGATTCAACGGGTAAATTACTGAATATTTATAATTCCGCAGATAAAGGATCAACCTGGTCGGTTATTTTCCCGAATAATGCTACTTTTTTCCCTTTTGGCAAGACCGCCGGTACCGGTTGTTATGCAAACGTAATTACGGTGTTTCCTAATGATCCGTACACGATTTTACTCAATGGGGAAGATTTGTGGTACGGAAAAAAAATTGAACCAACAGGTTATTTCAACTGGGAAAAGGTAAGTTCCGGATCCAACGGGGATTTGAGTCCATCTTTTATACCCTATTATCATCACAGTTGCACCTTCAGACCTAAGGATCCCAAGCAGTTTTTAATCGCATCTGATGGCGGTGTTACACTTGGTACAAAATCTTCAACAGGTTTTTCATTCCAGACAAGCAATAAAAATCTTGAAGCCACCCAGTTTAATACTGTAGCATTTTCTGCTCAGAAGGATTTCGTCATGGGAGGTGGAGACAGGATCGGAACACTGGCCCTTGGCTATTTTTACCCTTCCAAAGTCAGTTTCCCAACCAACGGCTACCAGGTTTATCGCGTTGATGAAACACAGGTTTCATCAAGTCAGCAACCTCAGCCTTCCAATTATGGTGGAAATGGTGGTACCTGCGTTTGGTCAAGTATTGACCCGAACGTGGCAGTTTATACGAAATTCAAGGGTGACTCTGTTGCCGGTTCCGCGGCTTACCAATTTAAAGCAATACGCCGCCAGGATTTCAGAGACATTATAAAATACAACTATTTTCTGAACGGGTTGGATACTGTCTCCTCTGCCCATATTCCCATGTGTTTGTGGGAGACATTCAACCAGGGACTGTCTCTGGGAATTACCCGCGACAGTGTCACCATCCATGCTGAGCAATTTGCAATACCTGCAGATACAACCATTACTGCTTTGAGCGGGTGCAACCGGGTTCCATTTCCTTATGTCACGCTTGCCCCGATCCCCAAAGGAGGAGCCATCACAATTGCTGATCCCCTGGCAACACGTTATTTTGTTTATGCAAGAAAAGTATCAGCCACGACCACCACGGGGATATACATGACATTAAACATGCTGAAATTTGATAAAGAGACGGTGTACTATAACGTTTTCAAAGACGTCACCAATCTCGATCCTATCACAGCGATGACTGTTTCATCTGACCTCAATACCCTTTGGGCAGGAACTTCCAAAGGTCGGCTTATCCGCGTTACAGGCCTTGTCAATGCTTACGATTTTGCTACAGCAGATGTCACCAGTCCTCAATGCGTACTGGTCGATTCAATATTTAATGATACGCCCTTTATTGGCAGAACAGTTACCTCCATTTCGATCAACCCAAATAATTCCGGTCTTGTGCTGGTCACATTGGGAAATACCGGAAATGAGAATTACGTTTACTATACCCAAAATGGCAATGTACCAAAACCCATGTTTGTTTCAATCCAGGGTAACCTGCCAAAAACTCCGGTTTACACCGGCTTACTTGAAATGTCGAATACAAACAATGCGATCATCGGGACTGATTTCGGCGTGTTTTCCACTTCAAACCTGAGTTCAGGTGCTCCAGAGTGGGGATTGGATATTCTGAATATTGGGGATGTGCCTGTTACCGAAATCCGCCAGCAGACAATTCGTGACTACCATATTCTTAACTATGGAGTGATCTACGCTTCATCTTATGGCAGAGGATTATGGATGGAGTCAACTTTTCAACAGGTAGGCATTGATCCGGTTCAGGGCGAAGTTAAAATTAAAGGCAATTTAAAGTTAACCCCAAACCCTGTTCAGGATAATTTAACTGTAACTTATACCAATGAGACATCTGGAAATCTGATTCTGGCAGTGTACGATATCACTGGAAGGCAATTGTTGAGCCAGTCTCTTGGAATCCAGCCCAGGGGCACAGTAACTGCCACCGTCAATTTAAGCAGCCTTGCACATGGTACTTACATTGTGAAGGTTGGTAATGGTCATGGTAAGATTGTGAAACAATAGCTTTTAAGAGATACTTTCATAAAAAAATGGCTGCCTTAAATGTAAGGCAGCCATTTTTTTTAACCAAAATTATTGATTAGTTGAGGTTTTTTTTAAAATCCTGCAGAACTTTTACGTCTTCCTCCGTAATATAGCCAATTTCAAGGGCCTTTTGAATAAGGTGATCGTAATCTGTTAATGTAATCAAGGCGCAATCAGCCTCCTTAAATGCTTTTTCTGCCTTCGGGAGGTTGTATGTGAAGATGGCGAGCATTCCTTTGATGTTGCAGCCGGCATCGCGCAATGTTTGGACAGCACCTAAACTCGAACCTCCGGTTGAGATAAGGTCTTCCACCACAACGATTCGCTGGCCATCACGGACTTCCCCCTCAATCTGGTTTGCAAGGCCATGTTCTTTTTTCCCGGGCCGTACATACGAAAATGGAAGGCCAAGTTCCTGGGCTACCAGTGCTCCCTGTGCGATGCCTCCTGTTGCAACACCGGATATTGCTTCCGGTTCAAAATTCCCTTCTTCAATTGCTCTGACAAAATGCTGGCGGATAAATGTCCGGATTTCAGGATAAGAAAGCGTTATCCGGTTGTCGCAGTATATCGGTGATTTAATCCCCGAAGCCCATGTGAATAACTCTTTGGGGTTGAGTTTCACAGCTTTAATTTTCAAAAGCAATTCTGCAGTTTTAAATGCAATGTCTTTGTTATATATCATGTGGTAATTTAATTTTTTCAAACGCAAAGGTAACAAAAATTGAGGCATCAGCGCATTTTCATGCTCATGAAAAAAACGTAATTTTACAAGGTAAATTTTTACACGATGAAAATATTCCTGAACGACCGCACAATTGAATTTCATACCGTATGTCCGGAAAACCCTATGAATACGATGTTGGTTGTTGAATACCATTCGAATGTGTTGTTACAGGAAGCCTGGGACGAATTTTCACGCTATGAAAAATACAGACAACTGATAATTTTTACAACCGATAAAACTCAGGACATTTCCGGTGTATTTGAATCTTTTGCATCGTTGTTTAAAATAGTTTATGCCGCTGGTGGGCTGGTAAAAAATGAAAAAGGCGAGTATCTCTTTATTCACCGCCTTGGTTTCTGGGATTTGCCTAAAGGAAAAATTGATAAAAAAGATGTTCCCGGCGCTGAATTTACCAGAAAGGACATACAGTCTGCCCGGGCAGCGGCTATTCGTGAAGTGAAGGAAGAAACCGGACTTAATGAGCTTCTGGTTCTAAGGGAACTCAGTGCCACCTGGCATATTTACCTGATGAAAGAGCGGTGGATTCTGAAGAAGACACAATGGTTTGAGATGGAGGCTGACTCAGGTCAAACTTTAAAACCACAAACCAGCGAGGGAATATTTCTGGTAAAGTGGACATCACTTAAGGCAATTCACTGCATTCTTTCACACACCTATTCTTCGATCCGGGAACTGCTGCTTGAAGTGCTTTTCTGACTCCGGGCAGTTCACTCCACATCAGCCTGAAACCTGAACCCCAGCCGTTTACCAGTGGTTATCGACATGGAGTCAAGGGTTGTTTGCATTTCGGCGACCGAAACCTCTTTGATGGTGTCAAAAGGCGGGGTCAGCAGGTCAAAGTTCAGGGTGTACAAAATAGCGGAATTTAAAATGTTCCGGATGGCTGTCTGATCTAAAGTGTTGCCTGTGAAATTGTTGTACAGGAGTCCAATCTCCCGTTTCCCTTCCGTAAAATAGTGGTTTTCGCGATTTATGAAAATTCGTCCGATGCAATAACCGATATCATTGGTTCTGTTATATTTGAACGAATCAGCCAGGAAATTGAAAATGTGAATGATTCCACAGTAAGAGCGGCGTTTATCTTCACGGATATAGCTGCTTTTCATCACCAGGTGATCCCGGGGGATTTCAAAAACATTTGTGTGCATGAAGAAAATGAGGATGTCAGAGCCAAATTTGAGCTGGAACTCGAAAACCCCCCTGTCTTTATATTCAAACAGGATCGGATAGATCGCTTTTTTCAGGCTGTTCCTGTTTGATTTGACAAACCCTTCACTTTCCTTCTTGAAAAGGTTAAAAACATCCAGTGTTTGATGATAGACCTCCTGTTTCAGGCTGCTCTTCTCAAGGATGGTGTTGATAAGCGTCCTGGAATTTTGTTTGGATGATGGCATGGTGTGAAAATATTATCAACAAGGTTGACTAAACTGGATCGGATGATTGATTGATTCAAAAATCTTTATAATTTTGTAAAAATAATGAAAATGATTAAATTATACATTTATTGTTATCCTTTTTACCTTACACTGGAGTAAAAAGATTGCCTGAATTCCTTCAAATATCAATGCCCCCGATTTCATCTACAAATTAACAAATAATGTTCAATCTATGAAAAAAGTTTCGTTTGCTTTATTAATGATGGTTCTTTGGATAAATTATTCATTTACACAGAATAATATATCTGCCCCAATTGTTCAAATGCCTGTTTACTTTGATGTTTCGCCACCATTAAGAGACATGGTTCAGAGGAATCCTCACAAAGCAGAGTCTTCATGGAAGGATGGCATTGTTAAAAACAAATTCAATATTCGCCCGAGGCCGACAGGCCAGGTCCCGGGCGGAGTGTCAGACCCTGCTCTTCAAACTGATAACGGCATGGTGGTCACCGATACAACGATTGTCAACTTTGAAGGGAATTCAAATACGGAAGGTGTTTATCCTCCTGATACACATGGCGACGTTGGCCCCAATCATTATTTTCAGGTTGTGAACAGCCATTATGCGATTTACAATAAAACAGGAACCCTTCTGCTTGGCCCTGTTGCCAACAGCAGTGTCTTCAATGGATTGCCCAATAATTCAAATGATGGTGATGCCGTAGTTTTATATGATGAACAGGCCGACCGCTGGCTCTTTTCTCAATTTTCACTGCCAAATTATCCAAACGGCCCTTTTTACCAGATGGTTGCTGTTTCGCAAACACCTGATCCCACAGGCGCATGGAACCGTTACCAATACTCCTTTACCGATATGCCCGATTATCCGAAATTCGGTATATGGGGAGACGGATATTATATGTCGATGCACAGGTTTACAGCCGGGGCAGGCAATTGGGCAGGTTGTGGGGCTGTGGCATATAACCGTACACTCATGCTGGCAGGCAGCCCTGCGGCAACCATGGTCATGTTTACAAAGCCGACCTCTGACGAGGCTTTTGGATGGCTGCCTTCCGATTGTGACGGGCCATTCCCAACCGGTAACCCTCCCAATTATTTCCTTTACGATTTCGACGGGACCTCAAATGATCACCTGGGGATCTATGAATTTCACGTTGACTGGACAACAACTGCCAACTCAACATTCACCAATCTCCTTTCATTGCCTGTAAACAGCTTCACTGCGAATATGACAGGTATTACCCAGCCAAGTACCGCTGTCAAACTGGATTTGATCAATGACCGGATGATGTACCGGCTTCAGTACCGTTCATTCCCGGGTTATTCCACCATGGTGGTCAACCGTACGGTCGATATTACTTCTACAGTTGCCGGCATCCGGTGGTATGAATTGCGAAAAACTACAGGAGCCTGGTCAATATACCAGCAGGGAACCTATTCGCTTGCCGACAACAACAGCCGCTGGATGGCAAGCATTGCAATGGATTCAAGCGGTAACATGGCCATGGGTTATTCTGTCTCCGGTTCAACCCTGTTTCCTTCGATCCGGTATACAGGGCGGAAAAAAAATGACGCCCTGGGCCAGATGACGATCGCAGAGCGGGGCATATTCAATGGTACTGGTTCACAAACGGGTACAGCATCAAGATGGGGTGATTACAGCGCTTTGAGTTGTGACCCCTCGGCAAAAGCAACCTACTGGTATACAACCGAATATTATCCAACCACTGCGTCCGTCGCCTGGCATACGCGCATTGCTTCATTCAGGTTTGCAAGCAATCCGGTTGTAATCACCACGGCTCCTACCGGAATCACCTGTACCGGTGCAACGCTTAATGGCAGTGTCAATCCAAACGGACTCGCCACAAACTACCATTTCGAGTGGGGAACAACCATCGCCTATGGAAACAATACGGCAACAACTTCTGCAGGATCGGGTACCGCAGTTATCTTTGTGAGCGGGCCGGTTACCGGGCTCATCAGCGGCACGACCTATCATTTCCGCCTTGTTGCCGTGAATTCCGACGGAACCAGCTATGGCAGTGACATGACCTTTGTTCCCTGTGCAGCTGTTGTGATTACCACCAATGCATCTGCCATCACGATGACCACCGCAACAGCGGGAGGGAATGTAACCTCCGACGGGGGAGCGGCTGTTTCTGTAAGGGGTGTGTGCTGGGGTACTACTGCCAATCCCACCATCAGCGGAACCCATACCACAGACGGTCCGGGTGTCGGAATATTTACAAGCTCACTTACCGGACTCGTCGCCAATACATTGTACCATGTGCGGGCATATGCCACCAATTCAACAGGAACATCTTATGGCAATGATCTGACCTTTAGTACCCTGTGTAATATTTACACCCTGCCTTTCACTGAAAGTTTCACAAATACAACGATCCCTTCCTGCTGGTCGCAGGTTGACAACCAGGGGAGTGGACAAACCTGGCAATTTGGGGTTATAACCGGTCAAACCCCGCTTCCTGCCCTTACCGGCAACTATGCATTTCTTAACAGCCGTGCTTATGGAGCAGGCAATACACAAAATGCCGACCTGGTAACGCCAACCATTGATATGACAGGTTTTACCAATGTCACCCTGCAGTTCAACCATTATTTCAGATCAACAACGGGAACATCCGGCACCGTTTCTTATAGTATTAACAATGGTACCACCTGGACGATCATTCAAACATTTACAGTAACTACCACAAACCCTGCAGCCTTCAGCCAGGTGATACCTGCTCTGGCCGGACAGAGTGCGGTAAGGATCAAATGGAATTATAGCGGAACGTACGGCAGGTACTGGGGAGTTGATGATGTCAGCCTGACCGGAACAGCAGGGTCTCCGACACTTACTGTTTCTCCGCCGAATCAGAACGTGCCCGCAACGGCAGGGACCACTCCTTTCACTGTAACCTCCAATGCTGCCTGGAGCGTGTTGAGCAATCAAACCTGGTGCACGGTAACGCCTTCGGGGGTTGGAAATGGCACTATCACAGCTACCTTCTCAGCAAACACGCTTACTGGTTCAAGGGTTGCAAATGTAACGGTAACCGTTTCTGGCCTGCCGCCTGTGATTGTTACTGTTACCCAGGCTGGCGCAGCCTTATCACTTGCAGTGACACCGCCTAATCAACCGGTAACTTCAGCAGCCGGAAATACAACCTTCACCGTCAATACCAATGTAGTCACTCCCTGGGGCGTTGTCAGTGATCAGACCTGGTGTACCGTAACGCCCAGCGGAACGGGCAATGGCACAATTACTGCAACCTATACCCAGAATACAACCTTGTCCTCCCGTGTGGCAAACATCACCGTTTCAGCTACAGGAGTTCCTGCCGTTATTGTGACAGTTTCCCAGGCCGGAACTTCACCAACTCTTTCTGTGACTCCACCCAACCAACCCGTTACATCAGCGGCGGGAAACACAACCTTCATCGTAACCTCCAACTCATCGTGGATCGTGTCGAGTGACCAGACCTGGTGCACCGTGACCCCTTCCGGTAATGGCAATGGTCCGATCCTGGCAACTTACACTGAAAACACAACGGCCAATACACGTGTGGCGGGTGTTACTGTTACAGTGGCAGGTCTTTCCCCGGTGGTTGTGATGGTCACCCAGGCAGGTATCACCCCGACCCTTATTGTAACTCCATCTAACCAGGATGTAACCGCACCTGCCGGCAATACCAGCTTTTCCGTGACCTCCAATTCCAGCTGGACGGTCAGCAGTGACCAGGGATGGTGTAATGTTACACCTTCGGGAACAGGCAGCGGAACGTTGAGTGCGACCTACCAGGAGAATGTTTTAACGACCCAGCGTATTGCAAATATCACTGTGTTGGTAAACGGCCTTGGCCCGATCGTGGTAACAGTGACCCAGGGTGGTGCGACACCAACGCTTCTGGTGACTCCTTCCGGGCGTATTGTGCCCGTTGCTGCCGGAACCACCAACTTCTCCGTTGCTTCAAACAGCAACTGGAGTGCAATTTCAGACGCATCATGGTGTGTTGTAACTTCTTCGGGAAGCGGCAATGGTACCATTGATGCCGTTTACCAGCAAAATACGGGGATGAATCCGCGCACGGCACTGATTACTGTGACGGTGAATGGAGTAACCCCGGTGATGGTGACTGTTTTCCAGGAAGGGTTGGTTGGCGTGGATGAACCGGTGCTCAGCAATATCCTGGTTTTCCCGAATCCTACCACCGGAAAAGTAACGCTTCTCGCTCCCGATCGCTGGCTTGCGGCCATGGATGTGGAGGTTGTCAACCTTGACGGGAAGGTTGTTCTCACTGCCAGCTGTGCCGGGAAGGACAGTTATACATTTGATTTGTCGGGTCAGGCAAAGGGAGTTTATCTGCTGAAGATCATCACTGGCGAGGGCACTGAGATCAGGAAGATCATTCTGGACTAGCATTGAATCATTTCACCCCTTCGGGGTTTTGTGTAGCTATCCGGGCAATCTGGTTTATAATCATGTCAGCCCTTCGGGCTTGTAACTAAGGAGATGAAACGCCAACAAGGTGGATGTAGATGTCATAGAATTAAGGATTCGAATGTGTAACCCCAACCCCGAAGGGGTGCATGATTATAGATATGTCTTGTCCTAAAATAGGTTTACACAAAAAAGTGTAAAATGGACAATAAAGAGTATGGATGTATAACATCAACCCCGAAGGGGTGTCATGAATATAGAATTTTGAGTACGGATTTACAACATCAACCCCGAAGGGGTGTCAGGATTGTAGCGATATGGTGTCCGAAAGTGAAACCAAACCCCGAAGGGGTGACATAAAACAATTGATATTTTTGATGATAATCCACACCAGTAAAGGTGTAAAACCAATATAAATCATGGCGGGAGGGGTTTGGAGCGTTCTCCTATTCACACAGTCATATAGAGCAGGTGTATACATACATTTTGAATCAGGAGGCACATCACCGGAAGAAAACATTCAAGGATGAATACCTTGAGTTGTTAAAGAAATTTGAAATAGAATACAACGAGAAATATTTGTTTGACTGGAATGACGATTAATGTCACCCCTTCGGGGTTCAATGGAGCCATCACGGCGATCATTTAAGCTAGAATCATGCCAGCCCTTCGGGCTTGGTGCAACAGGTATTTAAGGGTTTCGTGGCGGTGTTTAAAAATCCTAAACCCCGAAGGGGTGTAAGGATTATAGAATTACAAGGCAGGAGGTGAACCCCAAACCCCGAAGGGGTGGCATGATTTTCGAAGTTAAAGTAATGAGTATCCTCTGTTAATAATAAGGACCGAAAACAGAAAAAGAAAAGCAGCTGATAACTTCTTATCAACTGCTTTTCTCTTAACATATAACCGGGCAATCTGTTAACCAGAGGAATTGCTCCGGATGTTGATTAACTCAATGATTTTGCTCTTTTTTTCATGCGATAAAAAATGTACCCGCCATACGCTGCAGCCATCAGCAGGGTGATTCCCACTCCATCTTCCAATGGGGCGCCGGAAGGGCCTTTATTGCCTGACTCACCATGATTACTGGGAGGTTTGGGGGGGTCTTGTGCCAAACTGACATTAAACGAAGCAGTACCGAGCATCATAAGGCTTAGGAAAAGTAAGCTGGTGAGAGATTTTTTCATCGCTGAATTTTTTATCTTAGATACCACAAATATAAACAATTTCAATCGAAATGCAATTATTTTTTAAAATTATACCAGATAATTTTAAAAAATAAGTAATGAACACAATCCGGTATACAATTGCCCTTCTTTCGTTTCTAATGAATAACAACCTTCCTGCTGTAGGTTTGGCTATTGGTTACGATGGTTACGATATAGCATCCTGCAGGAGCCTCTATGCTGATTACAGTAGCTTTATCCGTTATACCGGCCTGGCTGATTTTCCTGCCCAATATATCGCTGATGTAGATGCTTCCATTCAAATCCTTTCCGGAAATATTATTTACATACACGGAATTGTTGTATGAGAATATGGTAAAGTCGGGTTGGGTCCCATGCTCGTTCAGCCCGTAAGGACTGCCAAAATGAAGATGGAAGCGTTCGGCGTTGTCACCCGGTTTTGCAGTGAATGCATAGATGGGATTGTCCTTCAGTTCCTGGGTTATACCCGTTTTAAGGTCTTCAAGGATGATACTTTTTGAGATGAAGAAATTCCCGACCCCGGTGGCTTTGAAAGTGTAAACAGCATCAACTCCTGCCTTGATCCCAAGTGCAACCACGGAATTTTCATTGACCGACGGCAACCTGTCAATGGAATAATTGACACCGTTTTTGATAGAATAAAGTTCAGGTGCTTCGCTGTACATGCTCCAGAACTTCTCTGATCCGCTGTTGGTATAGTCAGCATTGACAGCCACAATCATTTCATCACTGAAATTGTTGGCCGATGTATTCAGGGACAATCTGAGTGAATTATCAAAATCCTCACCGCTTTTCAACCATGGCTGGGAGGAGTGGGTCTGAACAGAAGTTGTCATACCTATATTGGCGGAGGAACTTGCTTTTACAAAAAATCCCTGCATCGGGGCGATGTTGTTTGTGACGGAGTTGGTCGTCAGACCAGCAGGGGCGGAGTTGCAAATGCCATAATTACCAGCTTCTTCGTTATAAATCCACATATCATAAAAGCCGGAGCCAGCGCCATTCTGGACAAGATTGCTTCGTGTCCAGCCTGAAGCAGCCCTCCAGTCGATGGAAGAGGGAAACGGATTCCCAACAAGATTCCATGAATTGACTCCGTTGGTAACCGAAACGCTGTAAGTCCCAGCATTTAAATCACCGGTGAAGAGGTGTGTTGTCGGCGAACCCGTTGCCACATACCAGTTTGCATTATAAGCGGTAAGATATCCTCTTCCAACGGTGAAGTTCGGTGTGGCAGCGCCGAATCCTGCTTCACTGCCGGTTGCATCAACAGCCCTGGCATTGTAGAGGCCTGTTTCATCCTGACGAAGGTTAACCCAGTAAAGCTGGTTCGTCTCGCTCGCATTCGGGTTCCAGTAATAGAAATCCCAGTTCCACGGGGCTGTGCCAAAGGTAAGGGGATCTCCGGATGGTGTTGGTGCAAAACCCGGCCATATTGGCTGTGCCGATACCGGGGCGGAGAGGAGATGCCAGGCATTGTTATTGGGGATGTACCGTTCAACAGTTCCTTGAACAGAAGCGGTCGTATTGATGAGTGATCCTGTACCGGTGGCATTT
>CAIYJU010000065.1 GCA_903926565.1 uncultured Bacteroidales bacterium | reverse complement strand
TGTCGGAGCTCGAAAAATATATTAGAAATCATCAGGGTGAATTTAATTCAGAGGAGCCGGTAGCAGGACATTTCGATCGGTTTGAGGAGATGCTTACCACGCTTCCCAAACCAGGACAAAAGGACCAGAATCGCTCTTTACTGCTGAAAATAGCAGCGTTGATCATTATCCTGATCACAGTTAGTGTGGTTGCGTTTGAGTTTGTTACACGGGAAATCAGCAATCGGTTTGCTGCAGGAAAGGAGGGGACTGAATTACCGCTTGAAATCAGGGAAGCTTTTCAGTATTACGACAACCAAACGAGTGTTCAAATGGCAACCCTCAGCAAACTTGCACAACGTCGCGAGGATGCATTGGCATTGAATACCTCGGCCCTGAATGAAATCCGGAGCCTGGATGCAATCACCAGTGATCTGAAGCAGTCACTCTCCGAAAACCCCGGCAATGAGCTCATCCTGGATGCCATTGTGCGTAATCAGCAACTTAAGGAAACCATGCTTAATACAATGATCACCCAAATATCTCAATCAGGTAAATAGTTTTAATTCTGTCGATTATGAAAACAATAGTCAAAATAGCATTCTTCATCCTGGCATTTACGCTGTTACTTGGTATCAAGGGAGCCACAGCACATGAGGAGTTTACACGGCTGATTAAAAAAGAGTTTGCTGTGAATGCCGATGCACAGCTTACCATAAACAACCGTTTTGGCGAAGTTCATTGTACCAACTGGGAGAAGAACTCAATTACTATTGATGTTACCATAACCGTAACTGCCGCTGATCAGGAAGAGGCTGATAAAAAGTTCAGAAAAATTACCATCGATTTTACAGATTCACCTTCCTCGGTTACGGCCATTACAAACATGCAGGAGATGAAAAATTCAGGCAGGGGACACTTTTCAATTGATTATATGATCAATATGCCGGTGACCATCAACCTGGATGTGACCAATAAATTCGGGGATATTTTTATCAATGAGATCCAGGGAAAAGCCAAAATAAACCTGGGCTACGGCAACCTTGAAGCAAAAAAGTTCGGGAATTCTGACAACCTGCTGGATATTAAATTCAGCAAAGCCCGTGTTAATTGGATCAAAGGGGCCGTTCTTTCATTGAAGTACTCGGAAATGAGCCTGGATTATGCCGGCAGTCTCCGGCTTGATTCAAAATATTCGAACCTTGATGCCGAAAAGATCATTGCACTCAATGTTGTATTTGAGGGCGGTCAGCTGAATATGGAGAATTCAAGTGCTGTTGATAGTAAATCAAGGTTCTCCGACATTGATATTCAGAGGATTGAACAAAGTTTGAACCTCGATATCCAATATGGGAAATGTGACGTTCATGAAATGCCGGCAGATTTTACTTCAGTAAATATCCGTAACAAATATGGCAATGTGTCGATAGGGATGAATGAACTGGCAAAATACAGCATTGAAGCCGACCTGAAATTTTGCAACCTCGATTTTCCGGAAGAAAAAGCAAAGTTTTCCTATCGTTCAACCTCTCCGACTGAAAAGAGTTATAAAGGCACAATTGGAGGCAGCGAAAATCCGGTCGGAAAAATAGTAGTACGGAGTGAGTTTGGAAACATCAGTCTGAAATAACCGGATTCAGAATGCAAGAGCAAAAAGCAAATTCAAATTTCAAATACTCAACTGGCCCCAGGTTAAATTGTAACCAACCTTAATTAACGCGTCAAATCCCTAAAAATTAAATTCTATGAAAACAATGAGAAGTTTTTCAATATTTCTGTTCGCCGGCATGTTGGTTGGTATGTCAAGCCTTGTGGCATCCTGCAGTGCAATCGGTGGGATTCATGGTGATGGCAATGTGCTTAAAGAGACCCGCAAGATCTCTTCATTCGATGGCATTGAAGTTTCCGGCGCCTTTGATATCGTCCTCAGACAGGGGGCAACAGAAGAGGTGACCGTTGAGGCTGATGCCAATCTCCTTCCGGTAATCCGCACTGAGGTTGTAGGTGGAACACTCACCATCGAAACAAAAAAACCGGTTGAACATGTAACGGTTATGAAGGTGTATGTGACAGTGAAAGACCTCAAACGCATTGATGTGAGCGGAGCGGTGGACATCAATACAGAAGGGAGGATCACAGTTCCTGAATTGAGCCTGGATGCCTCTGGTGCATCTGATTCCAAAATGGATATCGCAGTGCAGACACTGAAACTTGACTGCAGTGGTGCAAGCAAGATAAAGTTTTCCGGTTCTGCCACGAATGTCAGCATGGATCTGTCGGGTGCCTCAGATATCTTTGCTTATGACCTGCTGGCCGAAACGTACGACATTGACATCAGCGGTGCCGGCAATGCACAACTGAATGTGAGCAAAAAAATCCGTGCTGAGATTTCCGGTGCCGGAAGTGTAAAGTACAAAGGGTCACCCACCGAGGTTGATCAAAGCGTTTCGGGAGCTGGTTCGATAAAGAAAGTACAGTAACGGAAATTTTAATTGCGGATATCTTGTGTTCCGCATCATTGAATAAGGCTCAAAAAGGCGGATTCTGAAATGATGGTAACTCCTAATTTCTCCGCCTTTCTGCGTTTCTCAGGTCCCATATTGTCACCTGCAAGAAGATAACTTGTTTTGGATGAAACAGATCCGATATTTTTACCGCCATGTTCCTCAATGGTTTTCTTCAGCTGGTCGCGCGAGAAATTTGCAAACACACCACTGACGACAAATGTAAGTCCTTCGAGTTTACTGCTGAGGCGGATTACAAGTGATTCATCATGGCTGAAGATGAGTCCGGATATTTTCAGCCGTTCTACGATTTCCAGGTTCTTCGGAACAGCAAACCAGTCCAGGATGCTCCGGGCAATTTTATCTCCGATCTCCTCAACTTCAGTGAGACTGGTGAAATCAGCCGCAGCAAGTTTCTCAACTGACATAAAGTGAGCAGCGAGTTTCCTTGCGACAGTCTCCCCGACGTATCTGATCCCCAGGGCATACAGAACACGGTCAAAACCGGCCTTTTTCGACTCTTCAATCCCGTTCAGAATGTTGGTTACCGTTTTCTCCCGGAAACTTATTTTTCTCTCCTTTTTATCTTCAGGGGAATTGAATGTTTTTTCGAGCCCGATCAGCCTGTCGTAGGTGAGATCATATAAGTCGGCACAGTTGTGAACCAGTCCGTTATCGAACAGCATCTCGATTTTCCCTTCACCGAGGCTGTCGATATTCATGGCCTTGCGGGAGATGAAGTGTTCGAGTTTGCCCTTGATCTGAGGGGGGCAATTGTTTTCATTCGGACAATACCAGGCTGATTCCCCTTCTGTCCGGATCAGGGCGGTTCCACATTCAGGGCAACTGCTTATAAATCCAACAGGGCTGGCATCAGCAGGTCGGTGTTCGAGATCAACCCCGAGTATCTTGGGGATTATTTCCCCGCCTTTCTCTACATACACAGTGTCACCGATCCTCACATCCAGGGTGGCGATAATATCGGCATTGTGAAGGGAGGCGCGTTTGACCACAGTTCCTGCCAGCTGTACGGGCCGGAGATTTGCCACAGGAGTGATTGCCCCGGTACGGCCGACCTGGTATACAACCGAAAGAAGTTTGGTCGCTGCCTGCTCTGCCTTGAATTTATATGATATTGCCCACCGCGGTGATTTTGCAGTATAACCAAGAATCTCCTGCTGCCTGAGATCATTCACTTTGATCACGATACCGTCGATGTCGAACGAAAGGTCGTGCCGGGCAACATTCCAGGTATTCAGATAATCGAAAATTTCCTCACTTGTTTTACAGCGTACTGCATATTCAGAGATCTTGAATCCCCACGATTTTGCAGCGGTCAGACACTCATAATGCGTTTTAAATGGCAGGTTATTGCCAGGCAGGTAGTAGAAGAATCCGTCGAGGTTCCGCTTGGATACCTCTGCGGAGTCCTGCATTTTTAAACTCCCGGAGGCCGCATTTCGCGGATTTGCAAAGGGTTCATCTCCATCTTCAATCCGTTGCTCATTCATTTTCTCAAAGCTGGCATGCGGCAGGATGATCTCACCCCTGATTTCGAACTCTTCGGGGAATCCACTGCCATGAAGCTTCAGGGGAATACTCCGGATGGTTTTTACGTTCGTGGTCACATCGTCGCCCCTGACGCCATCTCCACGGGTCACGGCCTGAACCAGGATACCATTTCGATAGGTAACTCCGATGGCCACGCCGTCAAACTTCAGCTCGCAAACATATTCAACATCATCTCCAATAATTTTATGAATCCGGTCTTCGAAATCGCCAATCTCTGCTTCAGAATAGGTATTCCCCAGTGAAAGCATCGGGTATCGGTGTTCTACCTGTTTGAATTCTTTGGTAATTCCGCCCCCGACATGCTGTGTTGGGGAATCAGGTTCTGCCAGATCAGGAAAGTCCTTTTCAAGCCGGATAAGTTCTTCCAGCAACATGTCGAACTGGAAATCACTTATTTCCGGTTTTGACAGGACATAATAGTTGTGATTGTGTCTTCGGATCTCCTCCGACAATGCTGAAATTCGTTCCTTCGCCAGAGATCTGTCCATTTCACAGTTTTAGCACCCTGCCATGAACTATGCAAGCATGGACCATTCATAATAATGATAGCCAAACTCAATCGGGTTGATTCCCATTACAGGGATCTGTGCTTCATTGAACATCAGCTTTTCATCCCAGGCCGAGAGACTGAACCCGACAACATCAATGTTTGGCCGTGTCATGATCATGATTAAATCAGCATGCTGGATTACACTGTACGAGATAATCTGTTCGGCAAAAGCTGAAGATTTTTCTGCAGTCACGATGGAGTAGGAAACCTCTTCAGCATCAAAAACGGTGGTAATCTGTTTTGTGATGATTGCAAGGGATGTGCGACGCGCAGTATCTTTTTCCGGGGAGATATAGATGTGGATTTTTGCCTTGAAAAGTTTCGCCATCAGTTTGGCCCAATGAACTGCCTGCCGTGGTTCCAGATCGTTGCTTACGGGGAAGACGATATTCTTATACCCTGATTTGAATGCGCGTTTTTGAACTACTACAACAGGGACTGTCGATTCTTCAACAACTTTCATGGCATAGCTCCCGAAAACATGCTGAAGGCCCTTTTTTCCATGGGTCCCCATGACCATGAGGTTGGCTTTTATCTCCCGGGCAACCGTGCTGATGGTCGAAAATATCGATCCTTCAACTGCCATGGTATCTATTTCGACATCATATTTTTTAGTATAATATTTTTTATACTCCTTCAATCGTAAATCGATATAATCAGTACCGACATTTTTCTTTTTGAGTTCCGATTTGGTCTCTTTGTTGATAATATGCAGGATAAAGACTTTGTAGCCCAGAAATTTGGCCAGCTTTACTCCGTGTGAAACAGCGTTGCCACAAACTTCCGAGAAATCTGTTGGGATCAGTACGATGTTATTGTACTTTTTTTCCTGTGGTGTCTTAGACATAATGCAAAATTTACGGTTTATTACTTGATGACATCTTTCGATGCAAGTTGTTTTATCTCTTCCAGGTGTTTCAGCTTTTGGTCATTACGAAGTAAAATAGCTGAATTTGTAAAATATTTATGGTGTGACAGAAAGTTAATCTGAATGTCAAACCATTCAGCCAGGGTGGTGACCCTGACGCCATATAGCTCCCATTCCAGTTTTAACTTAAAGGAGTGGATGAAAAAATCCTCCCGGCCCAGGTAATCAAGGTCTGCATCACAAATTATCTGTTCAAGATGGTTATAAGGCCGCTGGGGGAGTTGCGTAACCATGATCAGTTCGCAAATGTGGTCAATATCCGAAGCGGTATAGCCAAAACCCGGAAGGGTTTCCCTGGCAATCAAAACAGATGCGGATTCATGATCCTTATATTGATTAAGCATCCCTGCATCATGGTAAAGGGAGGCTGTTTCCAAAAGTATCCTGTCTTCCACATCAATTTTTTCTGAATCAGCAAGCCGGCGGGAAGCCTCAAGTACATCGAGCGTGTGTTCAATACAATGATAACAGAGCGACGGGCTCAATTCATTTTGCAATCGATGAAGAATGTATCCGCTGGCCGCGTTGAAATCCATGGAGGGATATTTTTTGTAAAAATAGGAAAAAAAACTTGACCGGGAAGGAGTAATGTAAAAAGGACCAAAGGATTTTCAGCAAATGTTCTTTAGCTGTTGGATGGTTTGTGCAGGATCGGGAGACGCGAAAATAGTATTTCCTGCGACCAGGATGTCAACCCCTGCATGGATGATGTCGGGTGCATTCTGCAGGTCGATGCCACCATCTACTTCAGTCAGCACATTGAGTCCGCGCGATTTGATCAGATACCGCAATTCTGCTATTTTACCCATCGTTCCGGGAATAAATGACTGACCTCCGAATCCCGGGTTGACAGACATAATCAACACCATGTCTGCCTCGGCAATCACCTCTGAAAGCATACTGACCGGGGTGCCGGGGTTGATCACGATGCCTGCTTTTGCATTCAGGCTGCGGATCGCCCGCAGTGTTTCCACAGGATTCCTGCAGGCTTCAATATGGATGCTGATAATATCGGCTCCTGCCTTTTTAAACCGTTCAATATACCGCTCCGGCTCCACAATCATTAAATGGACATCAAGCGTTTTGGAGGTGGCTTTCCTGATTTTTTCAATGATGCCAAATCCAAAGGAAATATTGGGCACAAATACACCATCCATCACATCCAGATGAAACCAGTCGGCTTCGCTCTGGTTAAGCATCAGGATATCCTTCTCAAGGTTGAGAAAATTTGCTGAAAGCAAAGAAGGTGCAATCAGGTGAGACAAGTTGATTGACGATTTTAGGATTTAAGATTGATGATTGAACAAAGTTCTATCCCAGGTAGGTTTTAAGTATTTTACTTCGAGAGGTGTGCTTTAAACGCCGGATGGCTTTTTCCTTGATCTGGCGGACACGCTCGCGGGTAAGGTCGAATTTTTCACCGATCTCTTCAAGGGTCATCGGATGGCTGCCATTCAGACCGAAATAGAGGCGGATAACATCCGCTTCACGTTGTGTGAGTGTGGAAACAGCGCGTTCAATCTCCTTCTTTAGAGATTCATACAAGAGGCCATTGTCAGGGGTCGTATTTTCTTCGCTGCGCAACACGTCATACATAGTGTTGTCTTCGTCCTGGATCAGCGGGGCATCCATGGATACATGCCGTCCGGAATTACGCATCGACTCCTTTACCTCATTCTCTGAAACCTCCAGCAATAGGGCAATCTCACCTGCATTTGGCTCGCGTTCGTATTTCTGCTCAAGCTGGGCGTACGCCTTGTTGATTTTATTAATCGACCCGATTTTATTCAGGGGCAGACGGACAATCCTCGACTGTTCAGCGAGCGCCTGGAGGATCGACTGGCGGATCCACCATACCGCATAGGAGATGAATTTAAAACCACGGGTCTCATCAAACCGCTGGGCTGCTTTGATCAGTCCAAGGTTGCCTTCATTGATCAGGTCGGGGAGGCTAAGTCCTTGATTCTGGTATTGTTTTGATACAGATACCACAAATCGAAGGTTGGCTTTCGTGAGTTTCTCCAGGGCAGCCATGTCACCCTGTTTGATACGTTGGGCAAGGGAAACCTCCTCATCTGCAGTGATAAGTTCTACTTTGCCAATCTCCTGAAGGTATTTATCCAGGGATGCGGTTTCACGATTTGTAACCTGTTTGGTAATTTTTAACTGCCTCATGCGAACCAAATTATTTTGACCTTTGCTACGGGTCGGTTTACGTAAAAATTAACGATAGGTTACATCATGTTACCTTCTTGGACCACGGTAGTCGCCGCCACCGCGACGGTCTCCTCCTCGGTCGTTTCCACGATCATGGCCACGGTCATTCCCGCGATCAGGGCGGTCGGAACGGGGCTCAGGAGCCCTTTCCACATAACCTTCCGGTTTTGGAAGCAGTGCCTTGCGTGAAAGTTTCAACTTCCCTGTTTTGGGATCAACCTCAATCAGTTTTACTTCGATCTCATCACCTACTTTCAGGGCATCTTCAACCTTCTCCAGGCGTTTCCAGTCAATTTCAGATATGTGAAGCAGACCATCCTGGTTGGGGAGGATCTCTACGAAAGCTCCGAATGATTGTATGTTTTTAACTTTTCCCTTATAGATTTCACCGACTTCGGCAACAGAAGCAATGCGTTTGATCCTTTCAATAACTTTATCACGGGCCTCCATGTTGTCGGCAACAATGTCAACGATTCCAAATTCACCCACCTCTTCGATAACAATGGTGGTGCCGGTTTCACGCTGCATTTCCTGGATGACTTTACCACCCGGGCCGATAATTGCTCCGATGAACTCCTTGGGAACTTTCATCTGGAAAATACGTGGCACGAAAGGTTTAAAGTCGGCACGCGGTTCGGATATGGTCTTTTCCATCTCTCCGAGGATGTGCATACGACCCTGACGGGCCTGGGTAAGTGCCTCACGAAGAATGTCGAATGATAAGCCGTCAACCTTGATGTCCATCTGGCAGGCAGTGATTCCGTCGCGGGTTCCGCAAACCTTGAAATCCATGTCGCCGAGGTGATCCTCATCGCCCAGGATATCAGATAAAACAACATAGCGTTTGTTATCGGTGATCAGGCCCATGGCAATCCCGGAAACGGGTTTGGCGATCTTGATGCCTGCATCCATCAATGCCATGGTTCCGGCGCAGACTGTGGCCATGGATGAACTGCCATTCGATTCAAGGATGTCGGAAACGATACGGATGGTGTAAAGGTTATCTGCTCCCTGCGGGAGCATGTTTTTCAATGCACGAAGTGCAAGGTTCCCGTGGCCGATTTCGCGGCGTCCGGTGCTTCTGATCGGTTTTACCTCGCCGGTTGCAAAGGATGGAAAATTATAGTGAAGGAGGAAATTCACCTTGCCCTCAAGGATGGCGCCGTCGATTGACTGCTGGTCAAGCTTGGTGCCGAGAGTAACCGTGGTGAGCGATTGTGTTTCGCCACGGGTAAAGATGGCCGATCCGTGAGCTGCCGGTAAATAGTCGATCTCTGTCCAGATAGGGCGGATCTCATCCAGTTTACGGCCGTCCAGGCGCTGACGGTTGTCCATCGTCGCATTGCGGATTGCATCTTTTTCAACTTCATGATAGTAACGGCCGATCAGGTTTTTGTTGGCTTCCTTTTCCTCGTCGGTTAAGGTGGCAACAAATTCTGCCTTGATGCCTTCGATTATTTTTTTGCGCTCATGCTTGTTTGCATTTCCGCTTGAGGCCATCTCATATACCTTCTGGTAGGTGGCCTCTTTAACTTTTTCCTTGAATTCAGGGTTGTTTGTTTCATGGCAGTAAACCCGTTTCACCTTCGATTTTTCGATCATCGCGGCAAGTTCGAGCTGGGCGGTGCACTGATCCTTGATGGCTTCATGTGCAACACGGATTGCTTCCACCATGTCCTCTTCGGAAACTTCCTTCATCTCGCCTTCAACCATCAGGATGTTGTCCATGGAAGCAGCTACGATCATATCGATATCTGCATTAACCATTGCATCGATGTCCGGGTTGATGACGAATTGTCCGTTGATACGGGCAACCCTCACTTCAGAAATGGGGCCGTTGAAAGGAATATCGCTTACCGAAAGTGCGGCAGATGCAGCCAGGCAGGCCAAAGCATCAGGCAAAACATTCTTATCGGCGGAAATCAAGGTTACAATTACCTGGACTTCTGCATGATAATCATCAGGAAAGAGGGGGCGGAGTGCCCGGTCAATCAATCTTGAAATCAGAATTTCGTAATCGGAAGGACGTGCCTCCCGCTTGAAAAAGCCTCCGGGAAAACGACCGGCTGCAGCATATTTTTCGCGGTATTCAACCGACAGTGGCATGAAGTCAACATTCTCTTTTGCTTCCTGGTTCGCCACCACGGTGGCAAGGATCATGGTGTCGCCCATCTTCACAACGACAGCCCCATCGGACTGTTTGGCGAGTTTTCCGGTTTCTATTGATATTTCCCGGCCATCGGCCAGGGTAAATGACTTTGTTATTCCATTCATGTGTTGGTCTCTTTCAGATAATAAAAGAGGCAATTATCACATTGCCTCTTTCTTGATTTATAAAGAAAATAGTTAATTTATTTACGAATGCCAAGCTTTTTAATGATGTCACGATAACGCTGAATTTCTTTACTCTTCAGATAATCAAGCAGTTTTCTGCGTTTGCCTACCATGATAACCAGCGAACGTTCAGTCACCATGTCCTTCTTGTTTACCTTGAGATGCTCGGTAAGATGTTGGATTTTCATGGTGAACAATGCCACCTGTGCTTCAGTTGAGCCGCTGTCAAATTCTGATTTTCCGTGTTCTAAGAATGCTTTCTTTTTTACTTCAGGTGCTAAATTCATTGCTGTACGTATTGTTACTGATTAACTTAATAGGCCTTTTAAACGGGCTGCAAAATTATGCAATTCTTTTGATATTACCAAATAATTCTTAATCCGGACAATATTAAACGGATCAAAAAAACAGGTACCTTTGAATGATTCCATGCAAAATTACGAATTTATCGGAATAATATGATATACAATGGAAAATTTCAAAGAGGAGTTTAAAGTAAAAGGCGAAGAGTTGGTGGAAAAAGTGAAACAACTCATTCATGAAGGAAATGTACGAAGACTGATCATCAAGGATGAGGATGGCAGGGTTTATCTTGAAATACCGGTTACTTTCGGATTGATCGGGGCCTTTTTTGCCCCGATGCTTGCAGCTGTCGGCGCAATTGCTGCGATGGCTGCAAATCTGAAAGTGGAGGTGGTCCGCGATGAAGAACCACCTTCACAGGAAAAAAAAGAACCTATTTAATGTCTGAGGCTTTTGCCCCCTCCATGATCACCTCATAAGAATAGCCGGCGCCGAAATCCTTGTTCACGGCGATGGTTCCTTTGAATGTTGCCTGTGTGCCAACAACAACACTGTCCAATGTTGTTACTGTCAGGTCAAACTTATCCGAAAAATCTGTTCCATCCTGGATGTGTACCCAGTTTTTATTCATGATCTGGGAATTGAATTTGGTTACCACACCACGGATAATTACTGACTTCCCTGCAAAATTTCCCGGGTTCTTATAAAGATCTGCGATGGTCATCCCACCTTTTGGTGTTGTCACCGACACTTCAGACCATTTTTTTATTTCTGCTTTTTTGGCAGTCATCTCCTGCGGCATTGCAGCCGGGGGCGGAGCCAGTTGACTACTCGGGTCCTGTACAAAAAAGACAGTTGGGAACGTGCGGTTAAGCTCCTTGCTCACAAAATCCTTCATCTCATAAGCATTGCTGTAATAGACAGAATCTCCTGGCTTTGTATCTGCTTTGACGACGGCGATCCAGAATTTGTTGTTATTCTCTTCAACCTGAAGGTAGGAGTAGTTGCTTGTTTGAATAACTTCTATCACACTAACACCATGCATGCCGGGGGGCAGGGCTTTCGCTTTGTTTTTTTCACCGCTTCTGTAGCAGGTTGTGAAAATAAAAAACACACCAAGCACCAGTAAAACAACTGCAACGATAATTTTGTTTCTATTCATATAAAAGTTTGGTTTTTGATTTTGAGAATTTCGAGGTGCAAAGATAATTATTTATCCTGACTTTTTGAGACAGGCTCCCGGAGTGATCAGGTATGATTGCTAAAACCTTTGTGTGATGTTGATATAGACGCGGTTAAAGGTTGCTGCTTTATCAAAAGTGCCTTCATAGTAAAGACCGCAGGAAAGTTTCTTCAGGATACGCCATGTGAAATTTACTTCTCCCATGTTTTGAACCAGCTTTGTCTCCCCGCTGTAAAATTTGTAACTTACATAGCGGTAGTCAATCCCGGCAGATAATTTCCCCGGAACCAGGTCACGGGATATGCCAAGGCTGTAGATATTACCAGACATGTAACTTGTTTCCAGAATGGTTGCTGAAAGAGTTGCTGCAACGTTAATGCCAGGTATGTTACTATATGTTACATAGCCGTATAGATTCTTTGAAGGTCGCGGGTCATTCTTGCTGTTACGATAACCCACATTTACACCAATCGATAACAATTTAACCGGCTGGTAGTTGATCTGAAAAGTAAAACCTTGAACGGTTGCTGCCTCCAGAAGTCTGTCTACCAGTGATTTGTATGTTTCATAATAGATAACATTCTGCCTGGAACTATACGAAACAGAAAGGGATAACTGCCTGACCGGCCGGTATCTGAGAGACAGGTAGAGGTTTGACAGGGTAGGCGTATTCTCCTGTTTATAGGTAGTGTCTTTGCTGACAGTTGTATCCACCTGGTTCATGGTTTTCCTGTAGAGGTCAACCTCAACAGATCCAAAGAAAAACAGGTTGCGAAGCAGCGAATTGGTGTGCTGCAAATAGGTGAACCTGCGGTCGGTCATGCCCTTGTTCATCTGATCGATAAATGCCACCGTTGTTTGCATCATGCCATTTTTTCCTGCCAGATCATGACCAACATATCCACCGAATTGCACCAGGTCAGGGTTAAAGCTGTAATTAGTATTATCGGGACGGGTTCCGCCAAAAGCCCCGAAGGTAAATGAACCAACTTTGCCTTCGTATTGCAATCCATCGATAGCGCCGGCATTGGAGATCCTGGGGTTGATTTTTCTGCCAAGCCAGAGGGTGTTGTTTTTATTAAACGCATAGTTAAAAGAAAGGCTGTAAATTTTCAACCCGTTGAATATGTCTGACTGAATTTCGGTCCAGTCATTGAGTTTGTGCGCGAATACGATATATGTTTCTGCAGATAACTTTGTATCCCCGATATTTTGAATTGCCATTGCAAAGGTGTATTTCATCCTTTGGGTTGCAGTGGTAACATTCGAGAAGTTCAGATAGGAAGCAACAGAGAGGTTGCCGCTGACAATCTGGGTTCGTTTCTGAGGTAATGCTTTTCTGGTAACGGTTGAATCATTCGCAACTGCTAACGGAAGCACACCTGGTGCCGGAGTTGCTATCGCGGTTTTCTCCTTCTGTACGCTCTTTTTTGTCGAAAAAACCTGGTCGCCAACAGATAGTTTCTGTGCAGATACCGGTATACAGACACAGGAGATGGATGATATCTCCTTAACGGTAACCACCCCGACAAGGATGCCGTCCAGTTTTGTAAAAAGGGTATCCCCCGGGGCAATGTTTTCAGTTGACTCAAATTTAACATAAACGTTCTGTGAAGTCACATAAGAAACTTTCCCCTCGTTGGTCTCATGAAGATTTTGACCCGTTACAACTGAACCGGAAAGAAACAGCAATACTATCAGCAGCAGGTACCTCATATCAGTTTATTTACTCTTTTCGATCGATTACATTCATCATTTTTCCGGCATTTCCGGTTGGGTGGCAATTATAACATGCGGCGCTGTTATAGGAGTAACCATTAACACCATTATGCTTGTTGTTTGTCGATGCCTGTGGATGGCAGGAGGTTGTACAAGTATAAACGGCGTAATTTGCCGGATTGGTATGACAATCAGAACAAGTATTCCACTCGTTCTTATGCTTTCCTGAATAGATTGGAAAGTATTGGCTGTCATGATTCCAGTTGGCTGGTGACCATGCTGTTTGTGTGTGACAGTCGGCACAGGTAGTCGGGAACTGTGCTGCAGCGTGGGCCGGATTATTCGTCTGGTTGTAATTGGTCAGATGGCAGCCTACGCAGGTATTGGGAGTAGTGTTGTAATTCCCGTTATGGCATGTAATACAATCTTCTGTAATATGAGCCCCTGCCAAAACATAATAATTATTGTGGATCGCAAATGTTGCTGGTGTCCAGTTTGGGTTTGTTGTATGGCATGTATTACAGGCTGTAGGATAATTACCTGCCACATGGTTCGGGTTTAACGAAGTGTTATAATTCGGCATGTGACAACCGGCGCATGTGTTGGGAGTATTGACGTAACCACCCTGGTGGCATGCAAAGCAGTTATTTGCAATGGTTGAATGGGCACCAGTAAGCGGATAGGTATTGTTGTGATTAAAAGAGGAAGGTGACCACCCTGCAGTTGTGTGGCAGGTTTCGCATGTAGTTGGGAAATTTGCCGTAATATGATTCGGATTTGTAGATGCGTTGTAATTCGCAATATGGCAGCCGGCACAGGTTTTAGGTGTGTTTACGTAATTTCCCTGGTGACATTTGGCGCAGTCAGTGGCAATGAGTGCATGTTTCCCGGTAAGCGGGTAAACATTGTTGTGGTCGAAATTTGACGGTACCCAGGCGGCTTGTGAGTGACAGGTTTCGCAGGTGTTCGGGAAGTTGGCCGTGATGTGGTTGGGATTGGTCGACGCGGTATACTTTTCTGCATGGCAACCAAAACATAATTTCGGGGTGTTCGCGTAATTTCCCTGGTGGCATTTAGCACAATCGTTGTAAATCGGAATATGTGCACCGGCAATTACATAATAACTATCATGGATTGGGAATGTGGCAGGTTTCCAGGTCGGTTGAGTCGTATGACATGCTCCGCAATCTGTTGGAATATTACTGGTTGCATGATTTGGGTTTACAGTCTGATTAAAATTCTGCATGTGGCAACTGTTGCAGGTTACAGGAGTGTTCGGGAAGCCATTTGTGTGGCACTTTACACAGTCGGTAGTTGTATGTGCACCGGTTAATGGAAATGGGGATGAGTTGTGATTGAATGATCCTTCGGAATTGCCGGTAGGATGACAGGCAAAGCAGGCAGGACTGTTGTACGCATATCCCTGAACCTCATTGTGTTCATTGTTTAATTTTCCCTGGTCACTGTGTTCATGGCAATCGATGCAGGTGAATTGTGCATAGCTTGCCGGGTTTTTGTGGCAATCGCTGCAGTTGCTCCATTCTCCGTTGTGCTTGCCTGAATAAATCGGGAACGATTTGGCATCATGTTCCTTGTATTCAGCCGGTTTCCATCCGGGTGCGGTAGTATGGCAATCGCTGCAGGTTGTAGAAAATCCGATTGAACTATGGTTTGGATTGGCTGTTGCTATGTAATTCGATTCATGACAGGAATAACATACCGGGGATGTGCTGGCGTAATCGGGGGTTTTATGGCACTCCTGGCAACCTCTTCCCGAATGGCCTTCGGTCAATGGAAAGAAATTATGGTTTATTCCTGCACCAGTCCATGAATAGGATGCCATGTTATGACAATCAGTACAGTTTTTTGAATAATTTCCGGCAGTATGATTTGGATTGGCTGTTCCGTCGTAATCTTTCTGGTGACAATTAATGCACTCAACCCCGAGTGGCTGAAAATTCAGCAAGGTGGCTGATGCATTGATGTGGCAGTCGTAGCAGTCGGCGGTGGTGTGTTTGCCCACAAGGGGGAACCTGCTTTTCTGGTGCATCTCTGTGATATTGTTTACAACCCAGCTTTTAGGGGTATGGCATCTTGAACAATCCGGCCCTAGTGTCTGGTTATGCATATCCGTATGGCAGGAATTGCATTCAGTCCGTGCTTTTGCAAATTCCAGCGAAGTATGACATAATTTACAGGCCACGGACTGATGTTGCCCGACAAGTGTGAATTTTGTAGTACCATGATTGAACGACAAGGTTTTCATGTCGATGGCCCACCCGGTGGTGTTATGGCAATCCATGCAGTTTAGCTGAAAACCGGCTCCATGCGGAGAGGTTTGTGAAAACAGACTTACTGAAAATACCAGAAACAGTATTAATGATGACAGTTTTCGCATTTGAATTCTTTTATTTTGTAAAGTACAAAAGAAATTTCCTGATCCTGTTTGACTTTGTGACATTTAATACAAGCCACATTTTTGTGTTTTCCATCCAGGGGAAAAAGTGTTTTGGAATGATCAAATTTTGATGCCGGCTTGAATGCGTCAAGGTCGTGGCATCTCAAACAATCGGTAACTCCCTTGACTTCAAATTGGTTTGCGTGAATGTCTTTGTGGCAATTTGTACAATTTGCAGGCAATCCGCTAAAATGCTGATTTGCATATCCTTGTTTTTCCTTGTTGAAATGGCAATCCCTGCAGGTTTTCTTTGAATGTGCACCGGTAAGTTCAAAGTTTGTCTTCTTATGATCAAAATTGACATTACTCCACCTGGTCTCATTGTGACAACTCTCGCAACTGCTGTCAGGATAATATTTTTCACTGATAAAGGTTTGATGGATGTTTTTATGACAATCGACGCACCGTTTGCCAACCTCCCTGAAATGCCAGTTTGTATCTGTTTTACTGATCACTTTTTTATGACAGGCAAAGCAGGGCGTTGCCAGGTGAGCGCCTTTTAACGGGAATACACCTGCATTATGTTGTTCGATGGTATAGGTGGATTCGTTGAATCCGTTCAGGGTATGGCATTTTGAACAATCGGGTGAAACACCCTGTTTTTCAAATTGTTTTTTATGATAATCGGCATGGCAATCTGTACAATTGGCGAATTTTAACGCATTTGTAAGTTTGGTCTTATGACAGGCATTGCAAACAACTTTCTGATGTCTCCCCTCCAGTTTAAAATCAGTTTTGCTGTGATCGAAATTCTGAACGCCTGTAATGATACTGAATGATTGTCCTGTATGGCATTGGGCACAGTTCTGCCCGAATTTGTTGTTGTGAACGTCTTTGTGACAGGGAGTGCAGTTGTCAAACTTTAACCCTTTAAACTCCTGGAACTTCTTCCCGTTATTCATTTCAACTTTGTGGCAAAGGTTGCAGGCAACCTGCTGATGCCTGCCTGTCAATTGAAATTTCGCCCGGACATGATCAAATTTTTTAGCAGGTTTAAAGGCTTCATTGTCATGACAGTCATTGCAAGTGGCAGCAAGTGTTTGTTGATGATAATCTTCATGGCAGGTTAAACATGCCTGTCCCAAACCCAGGTAGGTGAATTTCTTCTTTTTAATTTTTTGATCAGTAATGTGTTCAGGTTTATGACAATCAACACACAGTTTTTTTGAATGTGCTCCGGTCAGGTTGAAGCCGGTGAGGTTGTGGTTGAATTTCTCTTTGGCAAACCGCAGGATCTGAAAGTTGACTCCGTGATGGTCACTGTGACAGGATGCACACTCTTTTCCTTTTACTTCGATGGATGAATGATATCCTTTCTGCTGTGCAATCCGTGTTTTAAGTTCTGTGTGACAATCCAGGCACTTCTGATTGGAGACTTTTTTGCCCAGGATATGGCACTGGGTGCAATTTGAAATCCCTTCAAGGTGGGTATGAACTTTGGCCAGGTCCCCCGGTGAAATTTGAGCGTACATCGGGTAATTGGCCAGAATTGCGATCAGAATGACAGAAAAATAACAAAAGCTCCGTAAACTCATCACCCCTGACTTCACGGGCAATAATGCCGCAAAGGTCTCAAAGATGCATCCCGGATTTCTTGTCAAAGTTCCCCGCATGTTGTTGAATTATTTGTGCTTAAGTATAGCATCCCCGAACTTTTTCGTGATGAGAATGCCTATCTTTTGTAAAAATTGGGTGGGCAGTTCACCACCCGCAAATATGTATATCAGGTCATTTTTAATGGCCAGCTCCTTGTCGTCCGAACCTGCAGACACAATGACCTGTTCCTTTTCAATTTTAACCGGATTGGTGTTAAACATAACGTTCACCCGTCCGTCGGCCATGGCTTCCTGGATTTTTGCATTGTTCTTGGGCTTGATCCTGCTGAAGGCATCGCTTCGGTACGTGAGTGTAACCTTGTTCAGGCCTGCCAGGATCAGGGCTGATTCAATGGCAGAGTCACCTCCGCCAACAACCATGATATCCTTTCCTTTAATCTCTTCTGCCTCGAGAAGCCGATAGGCCACTTTTTCCATCGTCTCGCCGGGAATACCAAGTTTACGGGGGGTGCCCCTCCGCCCGATGGAAAGCAGTACTGCATTTGTGGTAAACTCTTCACCGGTGATTGCTTCTACTTTAAAATGGCCATTTTCATGAGTGATTGCTTCTACTTTGATATTTTCACGGATGGGAATGGCGTTCTTTTGAAGCACACTGGTCCAGAAATCCAGTAATTCTGTTTTGCTTGTTTCCGACAATTTCACCTTCCCGTGAAGTGGAACATCCATCGGGGAGGTCATGACAATTTTAGATCTCGGGAAGGTGAAGACTGTCCCACCCAGTGTATCCTGCTCCAGGGTCAGACATTTAAGATTGTGTTTTTTTGCGTTAAGGGAGGCTGAAATTCCGGCAGGGCCTGCACCAACAACAATCAGGTCGTAGGTAGCCTGATGGTTTTTTTTATGCGCTTTAACAATGTTTTCAACAGCCTGCCGGCCTTGTTCTACGGCATTTTTGATGAGCCCCATTCCCCCAAGTTCACCGGCAATGAAAATTCCGGGAACATTTGTTTCAAAATGCTGATTTACATGAGGTAATTCAACCCCTCTTTTTTCAGTCCCGATACATAAAGTAATGGCCTGGGTTGGACAGGCATGAAAACATGCGCCATGCCCGATGCATTGAGATGCATTGATGGTGGTGGCTTTTCCGTTCCTTATGCCGAGGATGTCATGTTCCGGACACGCGGCGATACATGCACCCGTGCTGATGCAGCTACCCTCATCAACCACGGGATGCAGCGACACAGGCTCATACATGCCCTCCTGTTTTGCCTTGAGAATCTTTGCCTCAACTTTTTTGGAATTCCGTCTTTCCTTACGTAAATATATAAAGATAATGATCAGGCATAGCAGGATTGCCAGCGAGTAAATTGCAATTTTTTCGAAAAGTAACTCCATAGCTAAAAGATCCAACGGTATCCGAAAACAATCGTTACAGCCACATGAATGATCATGATGACCAACATCAGGATTGCAAAAGGCAGATGTGCAACATGCCAGTATTTAAAAAGGTTTTGCATGATTACAAGTCTTTCAATCTTCCTGTTAAGTGAGATGTCACTTTTTACAAGATCAAGAACCTGTTTCTGCTGTGGTTTGGTAATTTTGTTTCGCCTGAGAACCGTTTTAACGTTTCGTATGGTTTGACTGTCGTCTTTGTATTTTCTTACATAGCGGACCAGGAAATTCGGATGATAGAGTTCGACCTTTTTTTTGGTTGATTCGACGATAACATTATAACTTTCATCATCAAGTGCGACCAGTTTTCGGATTGTGTCCCCGATGTCACTCTTCATTTCCCTAACTTCATTTAAACTCAATTCCCGGCCTTCTATTGTACGGGGTATCTGAATATAAATAAATCTGCCGATGATCCCGCTCAGGAAAACCGCGACCATGCTCCAGAAACTGATGGCAACCAACCCCCCAAATTTAAATGACGTATGGAAAAGAACCAGGATGGGGCCAAGGGAGCAAAGGAAAATATGAAACTCAAGCCAGTGTTTGAGGATACCAAGACGAATCAATGCTCTTACACGTTTACGTAACATGTAGAAGCTAACGCCAATGAGCATCAGGAATGACCCGATGATACCCAACCCATGTCCAAGGACGCCGCTTGGCTTCAAAGTTAAATGGTCCGGATGGAAGAAACGGTCTTCAATTCCGAGACTGTAATAGGAAAGTCCGTAGAAAGTAATTGTTGAAAAGGCTGCAATTACAATAACAGACAGGATGAAAATGTAGATATAGTGCGAGATCTTTGACATTTTGCTGGATTCTGGAAGTTAGAGCAGAGACGGTTTGATTAAATATCCGCAATTGCCAAAATTAAGCAAAAGAGGGCTTAAATTTGTGATTAATGCCTAATACAGAATCTTTCTAAATACTGCGCAGGGACCGGCTAGAGATTAATTTTGAATATCTTATAGGATAATTCAGCCTGGTTAACCAGCATCTGATAACCGCTCATGGTCGATGTTTTCATTGCAATTCCCCGTTTGAGGAATTCGGTGACTTCAGGATTGTAGATGAGGTCATATAAAAAATGCTTCTCCGTAAGATGATGATAAGGGATAGGCGGATATTTGTCAGTTGCCGGGAACATTCCCAGCGGAGTTGTATTGATGATCAATGTGTTATTGTGAAGCACATCCGAAGTCAGATCGTCGTAAGTGATTGTTCCCGGTGTTCGGGGGCCTCGTGAAACAAATGTGAAAGGGATATTCCTGGCATTCAGGGCATGGGAAACAGCCCTGGCGCCACCTCCTGTTCCCAGGATGAGCGCTGTACAAATTGTGTTGATGCCGGGCAATGTCTGTAGGAAACCGGGTGAGTCTGTATTGAAACCTTTTGTCAGGATACTGTTGTTATTCCTTGTTATCCGGATGGTATTCACTGCCCCGACCTGCCCGGCTGTTTCATCCAGTTCGTCGAGAAAAGGGATGACGGTTGTTTTATATGGAATGGTTACGTTGAGTCCGGCAAGAAATGGATTTGTTTTCAGCAGGGCAGGGAACTCCTCAATCCGGGACAATGGAAAAAGCCGGTACTCTTTTGTTGTTTCACCTTCGGCAGCAAATTTTCGGTTATACCAGTCAGGAGACCAGGAGTGACCCAGCGGAAACCCAATCAAACCAAACAACCTTTTTTCCTGCTCCATGTGGCATGGCGCTATTTCGGTTGCAGCTTTTTGTATTTTGCCGGAAGAAAGCTGAAAAAGGTGTCTCCGCGCAATCCAAGACGTAATGTCTCAAGAGGGATGAGATCGGCCGGGGCGATATTGCCAAGGTTCACATTGGCGCCGAAATTCTTTATAAACCATACCTGCTGTGGTTTCAGGGGGGCTTCCCAAAGCAGTTTATCTCCCGGAACCCTGGCGAGGATTTTATTGATAAGCGCTACATGGGCTTTGCCGGTAGTACCGTAAATCCCTACATTCCCGCTTTCCCTTGCTTCTCCGATCACGTTGAACGCACCAGCCTGCAACTCGCTGTTCATCATGTCGATCCACCGTCCTGGAGAGATGATGATCCCTGATTCCTTTGAGCCAACTTCAGAAAGCACCGTGTAGTTTTTGGCCAGTTTTTGGATATACCCGCACTTAACATCATGCGGCATGACCATCGAACCGTCCGACACTTCAACGGTATCCAGACCGAGCTGATCGATGTACCTGAGATAATCGTCGAAAAGGTTACGGATCACAAATGCTTCAAACAGCGTTCCGCCCGCATAAACTTTGATATCTGCGTTGTGGTAAATTTTTACTTTCTCTTTGACCTTATTCCCGACAACAGATGTTCCAAAGCCAAGTTTGACAAAATCGGCCAGGTGACCTGCCGATTCAACAAAATCTTCCGCTTCACGCACGCTGAGCCCTTTGTCCATGACCATGGCTATACCACTGTGCCTTGGTTTAGCAGGCCGGTCAGGTAAAAATGTTAAATTGCTTTGAATCATCGGTTCACCTCTCCATTTCTATTGTTCATTCTTCATTGCTCATTCTTCCTGTAGGTCTCTATCAATTCAACAACCTGAGGAATACTTTGCGCCTCCGGAAATGTCGTGAAAAGACGTTTAAACCCCTCGGAATCCAGCCCCATTGCTTTGAGCATGGTTTCATTCGCCTGTTGTGACTTGCCCATCATAAAGAGATAGTAGGCCATTCCAAAATAGAAATCAGCATGGGTTTCATGCGATTGAACCCCTTCGGAGAGAACCTCAAACCCCTTTTCATAATCTTTCTGATCCGCATAAACCACTGAAAGGTCAAGCCAGATATCGGTATCCTCGGGATCGAGTTCAATTACTTTCCGGTACGAGCTGATACCCTCCTCGATTTGCGACAGTTTGACCTGGATGTCACCGAGAATAAACCAGTATTCGGGGATTGTCGGGGTGAGTTTGATGGCTTTTTGAACGAAAGGCAGCGCTGATTGGGGTTTCCCAAGTTCGTCGTGTGAGACGCCAAGTCCGAGCCAGGCATCGGCAAACTCAGGGTCAAGCGCTACAGCCTTGTTGTAAAACTCAATGGAATCGTCAAATTTTCTGAGCTTCTCATAACATTCTGCAATGTAGTAATAGGTCACCGGCTCAGCATCCTCGTAAAAGAAAGTTTCGGTGTAGGTTTCAATGGCCTTTTCAAAATTGCCGATGTTGGCATAACAATTTGCCTTGTTAAAATAGGCAGAGGAAAAGGTATCATCAATCGCCAGCACAAAATCATAAGCATCGATGGCCTTCTCGTAAAGATCGATGTTGCTGTAAGCGATTCCGAGATTAAACCACGCTGCAACAGAGTATGGCTGACGGTTAAGAAAAGTAAGCAGAAAGTCGATGCTTCTTTCAGTTTGCTGGGAAACTTCACAACAGAAGGCAAACTCATACAGCGCCGAATCATTTTCAGGGTTTAATTCCAGCGCTTTAAGTAGAAACTCAATGGCCTTGTCATATTTGCCCATGTTTTCATACTCAAAAGCGATGCTGGAATAGATGTCGTCAAGGTAATCTGCCCCTTCAAGGGCTCTTTTATACTCTTCAATGGCTTTTTCCGGCTTTTCAAGCTGACTGTAAAGATTTCCTTTTGCAAGATGCAGATCGCTGTCGGCTGCATCACTGTGCTCGAGCTCTTTCAATATGCGCAATGCCTCCCGGTCTTTTTTTGCATTAACCTGGAATTGTGCAAGTTTAACCAGGATGGAGGTAGCGCCCGGGTGCTGATCCAGCGCCTGGTTAATGGTGAGAAAGGCTTTCCTTTGTTCGTTCTTGAAAAAATAGTATTCGATGATCTCTTCGAACTCATCAACATCGAAAAAGAAATGCTGATCCTGCTGGATCATTTTCTCAAAACGTCCGACAAGGGAGAGTGTTTCTCCGTCAAAATATGATTCAAAAGGTTCTTCCATTCAACAATTTATGAAGAGAAATTCTCAGACATTTTCTGCAAAATTAATAAAAAAAGGGGTGCCGGGGTGAATCAGGTGTGCCAGATTTCAACTTTTTTCAAACAGTGTTGAGTGATAACTTGGAAATCTGCTACATTTGCTGGAAAATATTAATATGACACTGATCAAATCTATTTCGGGTATCCGGGGAACAATGGGAGGTAAACCGGGTGACGGGCTGACACCTTCTGATCTTGTACGTTTTACTTCAGCTTATGCTGCATTTCTCCAGGAGTTATACCCGGGGGAAAAATTGTCGGTTGTGGTTGGACGCGACGCCCGCATTTCAGGTTTCATGGTAAACAGCCTCGTCACCGGAACGTTAATGGGAATGGGAGTTGATGTTGTGGACATCGGACTGACCACCACGCCTACCACTGAAATTGCCGTTGTTGACGAGCATGCCTCCGGTGGGATCATCCTTACGGCCAGCCACAATCCAAAGCAGTGGAATGCATTGAAGCTGCTGAACCGTCACGGTGAGTTTTTATCTGCTTCCGACGGGAAACGTGTTCTGGAACTTGCAGATAATCATAGTATAGAGTACGCAGAGGTGAGCAACCTTGGACAGTACCGAACCGACGACACCTATCTTCAGAAGCACATCGCGAAGGTACTTGCCCTTCCGCTGGTCGATCCGGAGGCCATCAAAGCAGCAAACCTCAGGGTGGTGATCGATGCGGTAAACAGTACGGGGGGGATTGCGATTCCTGCGCTTCTCAAGGCATTGAATGTTCAGAAAGTGGACTTGCTTTACTGTGACCCGACCGGCCTTTTCCCGCATAATCCTGAACCGCTCCCCGAACACCTGGGCGATATCTGCAACGCGGTGGTGAAAAACAGGGCCGACATCGGATTTGTCGTGGATCCTGATGTTGATCGCCTTGCCATCATCAACGAAATCGGCGAGCCGTTCGGTGAAGAATATACACTTGTAGCAGTGGCAGATTACATCCTGCAGCATCATAAAGGAAATACGGTATCCAACCTTTCATCAACGGGGGCGCTCCGGGTTGTCACCGAGCGGGCCGGCGGATCCTATTTCGCATCCGCTGTGGGAGAGGTGAACGTGGTGGAAATGATGAAGGAGAAACACGCCGTGATCGGCGGTGAAGGCAACGGAGGGGTCATCTACCCTGAATTGCATTATGGCCGTGATGCCCTGGTTGGAATCGCACTGTTTTTAACGCACCTGGTGAAATCCGGAAAGAAATGCTCGGCGCTCCGTGATCAATACCCTGATTTTTATATCTCGAAGAATAAAATTGAATTCTCGCCGGAGATGGATATCGAATTGATCCTTAATGCTATCGTAAAGAAATACAGCGCTCAGCCCATCACCACCATTGATGGGATCAAGATTCATTTCGGCGACGAATGGGTACATCTGCGCCGCTCGAATACCGAGCCGATCGTGAGGATTTATGCCGAAAGCGATATGATGACTAAGGCAGATAATCTTGCAAAGAAAATAATCAGCGATTTCAAGGAGATTATATCAGCCAACTGATGCCATGACACCGAAAAAAGTAAAGAAGGGCCGCAAAAAGGTTAAATTTAAAACCATCACCATCAAGGTGACGGCCCGTCAGAAAAAGTCGTTGATGAACTACAGCAAGTCACGGCATACAACACCCAATAAACTGATTAAAAAGGCCATTCGCCCGTTGTTGGAAAACTATTCCGACCTGGTCGTTACGGTTAACAAGCAGGAAAAACTTAACCAGCTGGAACTTTTCTGAACCTTGGAACCATATGCTTATAGCTCAGTAAGAATATAGAAGGGCATCGCAATCCCGGCCAAATCTTTCACGAAGTTCCACAAAGGTTAAATGAAGATTCACGAAGGGCAACCAATTTTTTTTCGTGGTACTTCGGTAAATCTTCTTTTATCTTCGTGAAATAACAATCAGAGAGTCTATTTTCGGCTCAATCCCGATATATAAGGTGTGCGGTTCAGGATGGACCGCCCGAGCGTTACTTCATCCGTGTGTTCCAGTTCATCGCCGATCGATACGCCACGGGCGATTGTCGTCAGGGTGAGATTAAACTCAGCAAGCCGCCGGTAAAGATAAAAATTCGTGGTATCCCCTTCAATGGTGGTCGGCAGTGCAAGGATGATCTCCCTGACCTCGCCTGGGGCAACCCTGCTGATCAGCGCATCGATGTGAAGATCCTGGGGGCCAATGCCATCCATGGGGGAGATGATCCCGCCCAGCACATGATAAACCCCGTTAAACTGACCTGTATTCTCAATCGCCATCACATCGCGGATATCTTCCACAACACAGATAAAGGAGTGGTCGCGTTTCGGGTTGCCGCAGATGGCGCAGAGCGGCTGGTCGGAAATATTCCTGCACTCCCCGCAATAAATAATGTCATTTCGCATTTTAATAACGGCGGTTCCAAGTGATTCCACTTCCTGAACGTTGCGCTTTAGCAAATGCAACGCCATGCGCAGGGCAGTTTTCCTGCCGATACCCGGCAATTTGGCCAGTTCGTTCACGGCCTGTTCCAGAAGTTTGGAAGGATAGGATTGCAAGTGAAATAATTATTTACTTTGCAAAAGTAATTTTTTAACGATTATGTTTCGAATTTCCATCGTCATCCTGTTTGTAATTTCTTTCGCACACCTGGCCGCACAGGATACTGTCAACATAAAAGACGGCAAAGGCCGGCGGCAGGGTTACTGGCGCAAGCTTGATTCGGCTGGCCATAAGGTTTACGAAGGCCGGTTCAAAGATGGTTTGCCCGATGGCGAATTCAGGTACTACTACCCCGACGGGAAACTGAAAACCGTGTCAATGGTATCGAATCAGGGCAAAAGGGCGGTCACAACATCCTATTTCCGCAACGGACGAAAAATGGCAGCCGGGAATTACCTGAATGAAAAGAAGGACAGCACCTGGCAGTTTTTCAGTGAATCGAATTCGACCATTGTTTCCGAGGAGTCCTACCAGGCAGGTATCATCGTTGGCCAGTCCAAAGTTTTCTATCCCGAAGGCGGACTGTCGGAATCGCACTATTATAAGAACGGCATCAGGGATGGCCTTTGGGAGCAGTATTATCTCGATGGCAAACTGAAGCTGCGCGGCGCTTTCAAGGCAGGGG
Source organism: uncultured Bacteroidales bacterium (assembly GCA_903926565.1). Taxonomy (GTDB): domain Bacteria; phylum Bacteroidota; class Bacteroidia; order Bacteroidales; family FEN-979; genus CAIVAT01. The sequence continues at coordinate 36,339 of CAIYJU010000065.1, read as the reverse complement.
AGAAGCAGGGCGCCTTTAAAACCTACTACAATTCAGGACGTACCATGATGGAAGGCCAGTATTCCCAGGGCCACCAGGATGGCGAGTGGATTTTCTACAATGAAAAGGGGGCACTCTCCAAAAAGGAGATTTATGAGAATGGAAAACTTGTAAAAGCGGAGGAATGAACCCTTGATTCACATTATTCAATTTTCATCAGGCACTAAGCTACTGGAGGGCTACCTTCACTCCACCACCAACTTCTCCCTCCCCACCACCGTATCCAAATAAACCAGTCGAAGCAAATAAATACCGTGAGCCCATGATGACACATTGAGCATAACCTCCTTTTCATCGGGTTTCACGGGCCGTTGCATGACCAGGCGACCGATGTTGTCGTACACCGCGAACTGCAAATCCTTGTTCCACTGGTGGAAGACGGTGGTTATAGTTAAATGAGCCGTGGAGGTTTCGCGTTGGATGCATTGCGGCATCTGCACATGAACTGTTTCATGTGCCGGATTGGGATAGACTTTCATCTTCACCTTCTCCGTATTCTTGACCGGCCCCTGCATGCCGGTAATCACATCGCACTGCGGAAACAGGGTATCGGAAACAATGGCATGCGGGCACAAGCTGTCGTATGTGAATGGCCGGGTGTAGATGCTGTCGTATTCGAGGTTGGAGTTGAGTTTCCAGAGTTTGATCACGTATTTATTATTAATCCAATCCAATGCTGTTATCAGGATTTTATCATCGATGGTTTTAGTTGCATCAATGGGAATAAAGTCCGAATTATTTAAAACCTTTTCTTTCAAAACATTTCCATTGGTATCTGTTTTAAATACCGATAAATAATCCAAACTGTTAAATAGTCGATAGCCAGTCCCGATTGCAAATGTTGCATCACTTAGTTTTGTTATGGTTGACGCTTTTCCATATATTGTGCTATCAATTAGATCTTTAAAATACGATGGAATTCCGCTTATTGATGTTTTTATCAAAGTTGGAGAATAATTCGGATCAGGGCCATGGTAATTTGAAATACAACTGTAGATTGAATTGAGGTTTTGAACAGATTGAAATCCTTCTCCGGTAACCGGTTCTCCAAACGGGTTGGTATAGCCCCAGGGGATTTCCCATTGTGCTTCCCCTGCAGAATCTGCAAGTATCAGCATAGGTCTTACCCACTCGGGACTAACCTGACCAGAGTCAGGATAATAACAGTACCCAGTTATCAGATATCTGTTATCGGGAAGAACCTCAAGCCACCTTGGAAGTTCACCCTGAATCAGTGTATCGTTTGTAAAATATTCCTGTTCCCATATAATACCACCCAAATTGTCCAGATGCATCAACCAAACACTGTGATCATACCCGTTAGAACCCCAGTTATACAACAGGTAAATAAAACTGCCATCCTCAAGAGACTTGATTTTTTCTGAATAGTCTACATCATTGTCTGTATGAAAAACACGGCACCATTCAATTTCCCTACATGCGTCTAATTTGACAATATATGGATCCTTTTCTATATCCAATGAATCCGTTATTCCACATAGGATAACCCCTCCGTCGAACGTTTTGTCTCCACCCTGGATGTCCCATTCAATTGATCCATTCCCTAACTTTTTTTCGAATAACAAATTTCCGTTGATATCTGTCTTTATCAGGAAGCCAACTTTACCAATATTCCCATAAAGAATATCACCCTGGATGATATAACCTCTGTCATAGTCTTCAAAAATCTGACAAACAACATTGCCATGGTTAAAGGTTGAAAAAGTGCGCTCCCATTGTTGGCCTTGCCCGATCTTCGAAACAAGACAAAGAAATATTGTCAGAATATGCAAGTTCTTTTTGATCATCATAAAGATTTCGAATAGTCTGACGGTTGAAAAGTTTATTCCAACCGTCAGACTATTTTATTCATAAAAAAAATCATTTAACGATAATTATTTGCCTGGTTACTCTTTTTATTCCATCGGTTTTCAGACTTACGGTATAACTTCCTGTTGGAATGTTGCCAATTGGTATAATGAAACTATCCGATGGTTTATCTTTATGAATCATGCTGACTGTATTGCCCTTCATATCGCTGATACTGACATATACTTCGGAGCTTTGATTTTCATTAGACCCAATTGAATATTCTACCACAAAATAATGGTGTGCAGGGTTCGGATATAGTTTCAAAAAGAAAGGTTCTCCATTTAACCTGGAACCTCGATGGGAATATATCTTTGTCATTTTCAACCCCGGATCCGGATCAAGGATCGGTTCAGAATATTGAAGATTATCGGTCATTTGCAGCAGGTTCCGGGCATAAGTGCCCGGGAGGTCAAAATTGTTTTGGTAGAGTTCATCCAACATCGCAACTTGCGCACTATCTATTGACTGCAACATCAACGAATCGGTATTGATTTGTTCCATGATATCGAAAAGAGATTCAAAACATGCATGGTTGGCCGCCTCAGCCTCCGACAATTCAAACTGCAAAGGAATGGAATCCAGAACCTGTTCTCCCTGATAAAATTCTCCATTTTGCCACAGAATAGACACCAAATCGTACCGTGCGTTAAGAGATTCTTCATTACTTAACAGCGCAACAACGCTGTCATAAGCAGATCCGCCCGTCATTTCTTCTTCGTACCACCTTACCAGTTTGCCAAATGATTGAGAATATTTCTGGTTCAATGAAAGTAGCTTTCCTTCCTTGGTCTCTTTATCTCCCATGATATTAACGCCATCCATGATGTCAGCCATCAGGGAGTCGGGCATCGGAATAAAACGTTCTTCAAGGGCTTCAACTACTTGGATAGTTTTGGCAGATTGTGGGTTGGCGACAAGAATATCACGAACCATGACATTATTCAGTACATCTTCTTTGGCTATGGCTGATTTCATCACAGTATCTGACAGGTAGGGAGATTCGCCAAGCAGTTGGTCAAGAGTTTGAAAGGCTTCCGGCGGAGTACTTAACTGGACATCTATGTTAAGTACTTCTGTTGATCCACCGTCAATCAACTGATCAAGCAGTTGTGTTACAGAGTCAGCGCTGGTTTTAATAGCTTTCATCTCTGTTTTTAATTCATCAGAACTTAATCCACCGTTGAAATGGGAAGGACAATACTGGTTTTTATTATACCATGCATCACTGACAGCTGATGGTGTTACTCTATATTTTGGATCTGGTATGATGGTAAAATTATTAGCATGTTCATGATGATAATATGTAATATTATCGCACAGATTGTAAATATCCCAAAAGCTGGTGTTTCCAGATGTAAAAGTATTTGATGCCGGATTATGGTCATCACCTTGTTGTGTCGCTATTCCCTGGTTTAGGAAACCGGGGTTATCTGAGAGAATGAATATATCGTTGTTGTTATCATAAAAATCGTTGCAGCGATAGCAAAGGCCGTTGGTAGTACCCAGCCGGTTTTGACCTTGCGGTTTCGACCCCTGATCGAGGTTGTGAAATTTGTTGTTGTAGATCTGGTTAGCGCCGGAGCCCGATTCGTTGATGATGAGTCCGGTGCCTGCGGGGGTGGTGCCTTCCGAATAGAAGTCATTCTCCTCAACGGTGTACCCGGAACAGGAGTTCAGGTACATGCCGTAGCCTTTTAAGCCGGGGGCGATTTCGGGTCGTAATACTTTGAAGGAGTTTTTTGCCACCAGGTTGTACGATATGCCATTGTACCCGCTTTGATAGAGCCCTCGCAGGTTTTCCTCGAAATGGGTGTACATGATCGATGAGGTGTACCGGGTTAATGAACCAAGACTGTATATACCGTAGTGTAAACCTTTGATCGTGGTTTTAACCTCGAGCGGGTCGGGGCCGGGGTTTTGGGCGGAAGTGGCCGTTATAACAAGGTTTGCGTTCGACAGCATGATGCCTGTTCCGCGTAAATTTACGTCCACATCACTGAAAGGGATCTTGTTTTCAAGGCTACAACCATAAACGGCCAGCGGGTTTATATACTGTGCTCCTATGAAATACTCATTTCCGCTGAGAATGGTTTTGTCGTCAATCACAAAGTGACATCTTGTGAGCGTTGAAATGTTTTTAAACGAAGGATAATTTGTCAAAATCACCGACCGCTGATTGTTTTTAAATTCCACATCGCTGGCCAGGATGATGCCGCCATTTTCAGATTGAATGGCAGGGTTGGCCTTTTCAATAACGCTGTTGTTGAAGGTCCTCACATAACCCTGGTTGGAATTGGGGGTTTGCGGCAGGATGCTGTTGCCATTGACTTTGATACCGCCCCATGGTTGCACACAGGAAGAGGTGAGGGTCCCATGGTCAACAAACAATTTGCCTCCGGGTTGAACTATGATCTGAGCGGTTGAAGAGAAGTTAATTTTTGACTTAATGGTGAGGCTCTCTCCAGCGGGTATCGTAATTACGCCACCTACGAACCGGTCAACGGTCCAGATTGGATTGTCGTGGATCGTTACAGGATTTGAACTCAGATCACATCTGTTGTCATAAACCGCGTTATTGGCCGTGTTCAGCCTGGTTTTACCCCACAGGATGTTATTTGCCTTACCGTCGCAGTCCCATGCATAAATAATGGGACCCGATGAGGCGATGAGTTCAGGCTTGCCGTCATTGTCAATGTCGTCGATGCAGGGGGTGGCCCACACCTTTCCGATATGCAATGGGAATCCGATAACGGGCGCCCCGGATTGTTTGAAAGCAAAAATACCGCTGTATTCATTGGTGTCTGAACTTGAGGCGACGATGATGTCAACTTGATCATCATTGTCAACATCGGCCAATAGCGGGGTGATGAATTGCGGATCCAGACCAGTCACATCTATTGGAAAGTTTGGTAGTGCTGTACCGGTATTATCCCAGGCATAGATTTGCTGATAACCGGCGATCACGATTTCAAGGTGACCATCACCGTTAATATCTGCCACCGACGGAGACGGAAGCCCGTAGGCTCCATTAATCTGATGATTGGTGATCTGAATGATATGGTCCTCGTATCCCCACCCTGGAATGCATTCGCCATTATGGTCAAGGATGAATACACGTCCGGGAATATATGTCTCCTGGCACCATTCGCCATAAGGCCTGATACACTTATCTGCTGCCACGCAGATGATTTCAGGGTAGTCGTCATCTTCATTAATATTGGCCACGGCCAGCGGAGCATCCATTCTGTAAACCGGTGGGAATTGTGGGGATGGCCTGTAAAAAAGGCCAGTGGTTCCCGTGTAAGGGTTGCCAGTGCTGGTCCAGGCATATATTCCGGCCTCATTTACTACACTATCAATGGTCATGAGTCCGATGATGAATTCCTTTTGCCCGTCAAGGTCTATGTCGGCAAGTACAGGCGTTCCATTTCCATTCAGATTTTTTAAATTACCAACAGGCCAACCGGGAGAAACTGTTCCGGTCTTGTCCAACGAATAGAAATTTGAGCTCCAATCTCCTTTAACAGCAATCTCATAATTTTCGTCACCATCTATACTTGCAACGGTGGCCCCCCTGGAATCCCGGGATGTATTGTAATCCCATTTCAGATGAGGGTTGCTTCCCTGATCAATTTGTGATGTTGAGAATACCATGGTTTTTTGACCATCTCCCCCGGGGCCTCCTTCACGTGTAGTAACGATGATCTCTTTACGACCATCGTTATCAATATCCACAATTGCCGGCGTTGAAAATGCCCCAGCATGCTGATAACGATAAAATGGTTTGACAGCCCCGTTCGCTTTTCCATACCCATTAATGGTATCGCCCTCCGATGTAAAACCCAGGAGCCCTCCCTCACTTGAGAAGGATTCATCATCTCCAATGTTTAAAAAGACCTCTTTTTTACCATCCCGGTTGATATCTTCTGTCATTGGCGAACCGGATGTTGAAAAACCCAATACAGGATTGATATTGGTTATCGGCCATCCCCCCGGATGAAGAGGGAGGGTTGTCCATGCTTTGAGAGCCGGCAGATCAGATTGAGGCCCCTCCATGCCATCTTTCGAAACAGCACTTACCAGGTAATAAAATACGGAATTCGGCTGCAACCCCAGATCATTATAACATGAAATCCCTTCAATGATGTCATAATTTTGTTTTTCAAAACCGGTTTCCGGTAGTTTGCTCCTGTAAACGTTGTACCCTTTCGCGTTTGCAACCGGGGTCCACCATAATTTGATTCTGTCCCATGAACTTGTGAATTTAAGCCCTGTTGGTTTTGCAGGAGGCGTCAGATCAATAGCCGGAAATTCCCAGGTTGGTCCAAATTGTGGCACAGTTGTGAGATTTAGTTTTACCAATAATCTTTGAGGGGGTTGTGCAATCGAATCCCAATTATCGCTCACATGGAATGTGAATTTGACAACATTTTCTGCTTGAGCAAACCCATTGATATCGGGATAGGCAGAGGCAGAATATACAGGCCAAATATAGTTACAATCACTGGAAAGCATGCCATGAACACCTTTCATCAGTCCGCTGCCTTCATTTCTGAGCGTTATAAAGATATCTACATCCTCATTTTTTTCAATTATAGTATTGTTATTGCTTGTGTTAGCAATTCTTATCGTGTGAACTTTAATTTTTGGCGCATGCACCGGAATGATGAAACTTGTTGTGCATGCAGGATAGTTCTGGACAGGTAAAATAAGGTTAAACTTCGCATATGCCTGATCATCGACATTCGTTGCAACCTCTGCACCGTAAAGTGGATCCGACAACACCCCCGGGTCTGCATTAACCGGCGGAACACTTTGAAAACCGGAAAACCTATAGGCAGGGTTTACTGTACAATTGCTGTTCAGGGAGACAAGCAGCGCCTGGTATATTGTCCCACTGGCAATACTGCCACTGTTTTTAATTCTTACCCTGATCCCCGCTTTTTCACCCGCATCCAGTTGTGAATTACTATTTCCGAAGGTGGTATCATTGATAACATATTCGATAAAATGCAAATTCGGCTCTGGATTTGCAGTAACCTTAAGTTGCATCTGAACAGGCAGGTAGTTCTTAATTGACAGAACAATGTCAACAACCCCTGTTGTCTCTGGTTTTATTGTGATGGATCTGTTAACCGTAGCGCCTGTTCCGGTGAATATATCAGTAAAATAGACCTCATCTGGTTTCGAAATACATAATCTGGCATTTTGCTGTGCAGGCAGGCCATTGATTGTAATGATAATGGGATTAGGGCCTGTTTCGAGCGAGGTAACATTGGCTGTCATAGTTGGAGGTACAGGAGGATCGTTTTTCCAGATTGGCAGCTCCGGATCACCCAGCATGTTAAATTGTCGCCTTGTATATGTGTTTTGATAGGTTGTTGCAAAATAGGTTGCTGCATGATTGAGAATGGTGGAGTTATCGTAGAATACACGATGAATGAAATTCCCGGTTTCACTTAAGCCATATCCTGTCGAAACAGATTTTCCGATGAAAACGAGGCTCCCTCCAAGCGTGTTATTTAAAAATGCTTTAGAGATCGAATTTTCGCTGAACATGTTCGTAGCACATCCAATTGATAATAAAATATTGTTGGCATGGGTATTTGTCAATCCCAAAACATCTGGAATAAAGAGTTTTTCATGGTGTAAAAGAGAGGAAGTTCCCATGGTTGCAGGGCCGGAATGATCATAGTGGATACAAATGTTATAACCGGTAGCCGCTGGTTTGTTCAATTCGGTGATGGCATTGGCTTTATTCAATTCTATTTCAGTGATATTTGGAATAGGAATCAGTGGAGGAGTATCGTTTAACATTGTTAATGGCATTGTGGAACTGATGGGAATTTGAGTGTTGATACTTTCCATCACAGCATCTTTCCATCCTGTGTCTCCTTCATGAACTGTACTGGTACCGATAAGCTCAAGCAGGTGGTTTCTGAAGCCCGGGTCGATCGGCATAATTGGATCGATTTGCATCAGTTTTTCATATTCAAGCACTTTATTTGCAAAGTTTAAAACATCAGCTGCTTTCCTGACGGGGATTCTCCCTATGAAATTGTCTGGAGTTTCATATACGAGATCATCCTGCTCACCGAATAACTGATCTCCATCGGCATTCCAATTGAAAACATCATCCAGAAAGGCAGAAGCGTAATACAGGTCGCACGGCGATTCAATTCCGTTGCATCTTGCCATTCTTGTTGGTATGGTATTTATATCACCTCCAAGTAAGATTAATAAACCAGGTCCAAATTTGAATCTCATATCAGCGATGAAATTACGGATTTTATGGGCAGAATCACAACCACTATACTTTTTTAAAATATCATCCTCCAAAGTAGCAAGAACTACAGGGATTCCCTTTTTATTTTTCCACGAAATAAAATCCTGAAATTTTGTTACAAAGGCATTTGTTGTGATGATCAGGTAATCGGGTTTAACACCCAGGTTGGTCGGGTATTGTTCAGAAGTGGGAAAGAAACCGGAGGCATCATTATCCGGAACATTGTTCACTCCGCCTGAAACAATTAGAACATCACCGGGATTCTCAACACAACTGGCTACCAACTCCTGAACAGCTTGCTTTCGCGACCAGGATATTTGTTTTGAAAAGGTGTAAGGAGTTGGGGTTATGGTATAATTGATCGTAAAGCCGATATTCGTATAAAGAAATAATTTTCTTGTCAGCGGCTGATATTCGATCGGGTGAAAAGCCACGGTTACGATCTTATAATCCATGAAAAAATTAACCTCTTTAATCTCCCCGGTAATATTGGGATATGGCGTCATTGATTGGTAAATCGAAGGCAATGGTTCTACAAAGTCAGAAGCAGGCCTGCCATCGGGGATTGCCGGTGGCTGAACAGGGTATATATTGTATGATCCCTGAAGTTCAGTTTTCACTGAACTCGTTATCGTAATTCCTGATACAGTCGCATCATAGGGAATAACATATTTTTTGTACATGATTGGCATCTGCGGCGCCCCTAATTCGGAATTAAATTCGCAATTCTGCAGCCAGATAACATCATAACTATTGGAAACCTTATAAACAATATCATTTTGATTTGTTATAATGCTGCCCGAATACTGACAAAAGGCGCATTTAAATCCGAGTACCAATAAAGTTAGTAAGATTGATTTTTTCATGATTAAAAGTTTTAGTTGTCGTATTTGATAAGTTTTTTAAGCATCAGTAAACAAAGTCCTACGTTTCACTATAGCTGCATTCAAGGTTCCCACATTTATAAAGAATATAATTTCAGATATGAATGATATTTTATATAATAAATGAATAACATATTATTGTCATTCCAACATAATATATTGTTTATATAGCTGTTGTTATGAAATTGTTATTTGGCATGAATTAGCATTAATCTATATGTATCTATTAATTAGGCTATGCAAACAAACATTGCCATATCACAAATAACATTGTTAGGATAAACATAATTGCTGCAAAATTGAAGTTTTATTATTCAGTTCATCTTATTTTACCATACTCCGTTAGTTTTTAAGCAGCAATTCTACCCCACTCCGGCAGTTCTTTGACAATTTTCTGATTTTTCGCAGAGTTCGGGTTTATTGCGAACCTGCAAATAAATCGATCATATTGTCAAGTCCTCGTTGCAAATCTCTTTATCGAAGTAATTTGTATCAGGATTGGTAATGTTGACCCTGCATTCAAATTTTTTAGGCCCATTCTAACTGTTTTTATGTACTTTTGCTTCTCCTGTGAATTTGTTAACACATGAAGAAAAAGACCCTGGTACTTGGCGCCAGCACGAATCCGGAGCGTTTCTCATACATGGCTGTGAGAAAGCTCAAGTATGGTCACATACCGGTGGTGGCAGTGGGGCTGCGTGAAGGTGAGGTCAGTGGCGTAAGGATCGAAAAACCATTTCCGAAATTTGAGGGTATTCATACGGTCACCATTTATATAGGTCCGAAAAACCTGACAGCCTATTACGATTATATCCTGGGGTTAAATCCTAAACGGGTGATTTTCAATCCCGGCACAGAATCGCCGGACTTCGCTGAAATGCTTACATCGGCCGGTGTTGAAGTGGTTCACGCATGTACCCTGATCATGATTTCAAACAACCTCTATTGATTATCAGCAGAGTTTTGTCGGCTCCATACTAATTGATGTCAATGGAACGTTATCTATTCTGTAGCCTGAATCAAAGAAATTCTTATTTTTGCGGCAGTATTGAAACTTCTGATGAAACATCTCCTTATCCTGTTTTTTTTATCCCTGAACCTCATTGGCATTGGCCAGGTAACCGTTTCAGTGACGCCTGTTGACACCCTCGTTTGTTTTCGCGACAGTGTTAAATTTATCCCTGTTATTAAAGGTTCCGGAACTTCAGCGCTCACCTATCAATGGCGATTGAATGGCCAGGCGATAGTTGGTGGAACCGATTCAATCTATTCCATCAAACAGGTTGACGGCAGTTACACCGGGACATACCGCTGCATTGTTACGGTTGGGGGAACGAATTATACCAGCAATGATGCCATATTGCAGATGAGGCCCCGGATGTACATCGACACCTTGTACCGGTACAACCCGCTTGGCTGCCTCACAGAATGTAAAGGACAATTTAAAGCCCTTGTTTCCGGTGGGACGCCGTTTAACAATGAACTTGGTTATATCTATGAATGGCATGCGGGATTTTCGCAGGATACCATTGTGTTCGGACTGTGTCCAAGAAATCTTCCCTATAAATTTACTGCAACAGATTCACTTGGATGTTCGATTGACAGCGCCTACCTGGTGGATTATTTGAAATCACCCAAGGTGACCTTCGAAATCAAGCCCGACACGGTGATATATCTCACAAACCCTACAGTCCAGGTTGCCTTTCCCGACTCCATGCGAAAATATATTACCAACTGGACCTGGAATTTCGGAGACTCCATTAAAATCCCGAACATGAACCCGGTGTCACATACGTACAGCGACACCATCAAACCTGATCGCCCGATCAGCATTCAGCTCAAATTCACAGATTTGAATGGTTGCGATACGACCATTACCAATGTACTCACGATTAAAAAGGCCGAACTTGACATTCCCAATGTCTTTACCCCGAATGGTGATTATGTGAATGAGAAGTTTGCTGTCCTGCTGATGGATGACGATAAGAAGGACTTTCGTGTTGCTTACCTTGGTAATGAACTTTATGTGTATGACCGCTGGGGGAAAAAAGTATTCAACGAGGTAGATTATAAAAGTGAGGATTGGGATGGAGGGAAACTCTCCGACGGCACCTATTTCTACATCCTGAAGCTGACCGGGCAATATGGGGAGATTGTTAAAAAAGGATCCGTAGCCATTCTCAGGATAAAGCCTGATTAATTAGAATATTTTGTTGTTTCGGCGGGCACCTCTGCTCATGACAAAGTCAGAAACTATATTTTAAATCGGGATTATCACCACAATCTTCAAGCTTTTCTGGATGAGCATGAGCATTTTATCATCAAATGTGGTTTTAAAAATTTGGCTAAAGCCAACCTGGCATTGACCACAGGAATCCTCCAGCTAAAGCTGGAGGCAATTCAATTGGAGGCAAATAAGCTGGAGTCAAATAAGGTCACCTAATCAATTGCCACCAGGTTAGAAGGATTGCATGCAAATTATTGGCTTTAGCCAAAAATTTAAAGCAAACAAACATGACAAATGATACAAACCTGGTATAATCAACTCATTAATTGCCACTAGCTTTAGCTAGTGGTTAGAAGGATTGCATGCAAATTATAGGCTTTAGCCAAAATTTTAAAGCAACATAGATGACAAATTATAAGATACTGAAATTATGAAAGATAAGCAGCCAGCAAAAAAACCGGCTTTTACTCCATTTGCGATTCACACTTCAAATTATTTGAACAACAGTTTCAGGTAAAAATCCGGACTGGTCAGTTTTTTCATGACATCCTGGCTGGTGAACATCGATGAAAGCAACTCCCTGACATCATTATTCTTGCGTGCTTTATTCACCACCATGTTAAACAGTTTTGCAGAACCTGCAAGACGCTGCATCACCGACATTGTTTTGAATTCCTGTTTAAACCTTTTATTGATGCGTGCATCATAGGTTAATAATGCTTCAGCAGAAAAATCGTTGTTGCTGAAATTTTGTTCCAGTATCGAAGCTGAGATCTCACCACTTGCCATCGCGTTGCCAATGCCCTCCCCGCTGAACGGGTCAACAAGGAATGCCGCGTCGCCCAGCAGGATAAAACGATCTCCTGACCTTTTTAAATAATGGGTTCCCAGCGGTAATCGGTGCGCTTCAGGTTTACCGGCAAGCCGCGCATGCTTGAAGCGGGGCGCCAGGAAGGGGTCGGTGTTTATAAGTTCATCCAGCTTCTGTGTGAGGTTTATCCGTTCTTTGCTTACCCTGTTTTGCATCATGCCAAACCCGGCATTGACAAGGCCTCCGGTTGAGGGAAAGATCCAGAAATACCCGGGGAGCAAGCTCTTTAAGAACGCTAATTCAATATAATTTTCGGGATGGAGGCCGGCCACATTTTCAAAATAGCCGCGAATCCCAACACAGAAATGCTCTTTAGGTTCCCTGCCCGGCTGTAGAAATTTTCGTACTGTCGAATTTACCCCGTCCGCCCCGGCAATCACTTTCCCGCGAAATTCATGATTTTGAGTTACTGCAACAACATGATCAGCATGGTGAAAAACCCGGTCAACCCGTTCACCCTCGAAAACATGGATGTTTTGATAATTCATGAGCTTCTCAAAAAGAAACCTGTCAAAATCATTTCGTTTGCAAACATATCCCGGAGGCGGGGAGTCAGCGTCAGGGTGCAACAAAAACGGCACATCGATCTCGTTGTGATTCGGGGCAACAAACCGGATGCCCCGTGATGGGATCTTTTCCACCTGCTGAAGGAAGTCTTCGTAAACATTACCCGGAATCCGTTTCATGACATTCAGCACTTTACCGCTGAGCGCATCACCGCAAATCTTATGGCGTGGTGACGGATCTTTTTCAATGATCCCGATGCGAATTCCTTTCCCGGCCATGTTCAGGGCGAGGGTGCATCCGGCAGGTCCTGCCCCGACGATCAACAAATCAAATTCAAAATTAGCCATGGTATGCAGTTCGATTGGTGCAAACTTACTTGAATAATCCCGGATTTTTTGCAATTTTGCCCAAACTCTTTAACATGCGCACCGATGAACGTTTCAGGCTTGTCCTGGAATATTTCCAGAAGCACCAGCCGGTGGCTGAAACAGAACTGGTTTATACAGAGCCATACCAGCTTGTTGTTGCCGTAATTCTTTCTGCCCAGTGCACAGATAAGCGTGTCAACATGATCACGCCTCCGTTTTACCGGGTTTTCCCCGATGTGGACAGTCTTGCCGTTGCTGATCCGGCTGAGGTTTTTGAATTGATCAGAAGTTGTTCTTACCCCAATAACAAGACCAAAAACCTGATTGCAATGGCAAAGGTTCTTGTCGAAAAATATGGGGGAATATTACCTTCGGATGTGGCTGAATTGGAGACCATACCCGGGATTGGCAGGAAAACAGCCAATGTGCTTGCTTCCGTAATTTACAATAAGCCTGTCATCGCGGTTGACACCCATGTTTTTCGTGTTTCTGCGCGGATCGGGTTAACGACAAATGCGAAGAACCCGTTACAAACCGAGCAGCAGCTGGTAAAACATATTCCTGAAAATTTGCGGGCCATTGCACACCACTGGCTGATCCTGCACGGGCGTTATGTATGCCTGGCCCGCAAGCCTAAATGTGAATCATGCGGGTTGAAGGATCTTTGCAGGTATTTTCTGACGGAAAAGGCAACATGAAGTTGTTGATAACTCAATATTCATTTCCCACGGTTTTCTCCTCATTATCTCTAATTTTGACCCTTGATATTTTACCAGGTAATCCACCTTTATCGATCTGATTATGGCACAATTAAACATCGGTGATTTTGCGCCGGAGATAAATGCTGTTGACCAGCATGGCAACCCGGTTTCACTTGAATCATTCAGAGGCAGCAAAGTAATCATATATTTTTATCCGAAAGACAACACGCCAGGGTGTACGGCTGAAGCCTGTAATTTAAGGGATAACTATCAGATTCTCATTGATAAAGGTTTTAAAATTTTAGGTGTCAGTGCTGATGATGAGAAGTCGCATAAAAATTTTTCTGAAAAATACGTATTACCTTTTGCCCTTATTCCCGATAAAGCAAAAAAAATCATCATGGATTATGGTGTGTGGGGAAAAAAGAAACTTTACGGGAAGGAGTACGAAGGGATTAACCGGATGACCTTTATCATTGATGAAGTCGGGAAGATCGCTCAGATCTTTACAAAAGTTGATACGAAAAACCATACAGCCCAGATCCTGAAAGCAACGGGGTATTAACAGTACAGACGCGCCATGGCGCGTCTCAACAGGCGCCATGGCGCGTCTCAACAAAAGGAGGAACTAAAAATGGCAAACGAAGTAAACAAAGAAAAAGTAAAAGCGTTGCAGCTTACGCTTGACAAGCTTGAAAAGACGTATGGAAAAGGCACCATCATGCGGCTGGGAGACAATGCCATTGAGGCGGTTGAGTTTATCTCGACCGGGTCGATTGGTCTTGACGCAGCCCTTGGCATTGGTGGTCTGCCAAAAGGCCGTGTAATTGAAATCTATGGACCTGAATCATCAGGAAAGACCACGCTGGCATTGCATGCAATTGCTGAGGCCCAGAAGGCAGGAGGAATTGCTGCCTTCATCGATGCAGAGCATGCCTTCGATCGGTTTTATGCACAAAAGCTGGGTGTCGACGTTGAAAACCTGCTGGTATCCCAGCCTGATAACGGCGAACAGGCCCTGGAAATCACCGAAAACCTCATCCGTTCCGGGGCAATTGACATCATCGTAATTGACTCGGTTGCTGCCCTTACACCAAAAAGTGAGATAGAAGGGGAGATGGGTGACTCTAAAATGGGATTGCAGGCCCGGCTTATGTCGCAGGCACTACGGAAATTGACCGCAACCATCAGCAAAACAGCGACCTGCTGCATCTTTATCAACCAGTTACGGGAGAAAATCGGCGTAATGTTTGGCAACCCCGAAACGACTACAGGGGGCAATGCGCTTAAGTTTTATGCATCAGTCAGGTTAGACATTCGCAGGCAGACACAGCTGAAAGAGGGGGATGAAGTTGTTGGGAATCATGTGAAAGTCAAGGTTGTTAAAAACAAGGTGGCTCCACCGTTTCGCAAGGCCGAATTCGATATCATTTTCGGGGAGGGTATCTCCAGGACCTTTGAAATCATCGACCTGGCGACCGAACTGAATGTGATTAAAAAGAGCGGTTCATGGTTCAGCTATGGAGATACCAAACTGGGACAGGGCAGGGATGCCGTAAAGAAGATTCTGCAGGATAATCCTGAACTTGCTGATGAACTGGATGGAAAAATCAGGGAAGCATTAAAGAGTCATGCATAAACCAATGAAATCACTGATTTTTTGCCTTTTGCTTTGCCTGCTGGGATTTTCTGCCTGCAATAATGCGGGAGATTCTTCTGACAGGCAAAAGCAGGGCGAGGATACAACCCGTCTGAAACTGGAGGTCCTGAACCAGAAAATCGAAGCGGATGGTTCAAATCCTGACCTTTACAACCTGCGTGCGAAATTTTACCTCCTCGATCACCAGTTTGACAATGCACTGAAAGATGTTCACAGGGCTATGACACTGGATGGGAGTAAATCAAAATCCTATGTGATCCTTGCCGATATTTATCTCCTGATGGGGAAACCCGAAGAAAGCAGAGATGCACTTGTCAAGGCCATCAGTAAAAATCCCAATGATACCGAGGCGCTTTCAAAACTGGCGAAACTCTATCTGATTATCAAAGACTATAAAAACTGCTACATCACAGTGAAGCAACTGCTGGTCATTGATAATGCAAATGCTTCAGCCTACTACACCAGGGCCATTGCCCTGATTGAACAGGGAGATACTGTCAGGGCAGTCGATGACCTGAAGCAGGCGGTCGATAAAAACCAGGAGTACTATGATGCTTATGTGCAACTGGGTGAATTGTATGCGGTTAAAAGGGATCCACTGGCCGAACTTTACCTGAAAAATGCACTAAAACTTCGTCCTTACAGCAAGGAAGCTTTGTACATGCTTGGGGTTTATTACCAGGATAACGGGAAATATGATAACGCCATTGCAACATACCAGGTACTTGCAAAGGCTGATACCGCTTTTCGGGATGCTTCCTATAACCAGGGTTACATCTATCTCGTTTATCTGAAGGACTTTAAAAAAGCTGTACAGCTCTTTACCGAATCCCTGGAAAAAGACCCCAACTATTTTGAAGCTTATTACAACAGGGGGTTTGCCTACGAACTGCAAGGTGACTATAAAAGCGCCGGCGATGATTATCAGCGTTCACTGAAAATAAAAGTGAACTATGATAAAGCAATTGAAGGCCTTAACCGGCTTGATAAAGTAAGGACTAAAAAATAGTGCTGTCCTCTTCCGGGTATTGGATAGCGTGAATAGCCGCCTGTGCATTGATCAGGCGTGAGCCGTATCTTGTTTCAAACAGTCGCCTGCACTCATTCACAGCGTTCTCCTTGAATGCTTTGAGCGGTTTCTGATACAATAAGAGGAAATCTTTCAGATCCTGGTAAATGTCAGTAAACGACTCTGCAAGGCTCCCCTTAACGGGATCGTGATGGCTGTTTTCACGCAGATCCACAAAATAGAACTGGTCTTTTTCGCCGAATTTATTGTACAGGACATTAAAAAGATACTCCCATTGCTCTTCATTCACGTAATGTTCAACAGCATCTTCATCATCAACTATGATGTCGGGCAGGAGTGCGCTTTTCAGATAGATCAGCGGTGAGATTTTCTGCAGAAAATTCAATAACTCCTCCGGTGAATATTCTTCCGCCTTTTCCAGGAAAAGGCAATATTCATTCGCAACAGTGATCATTTCAAGCACTTTTCTGGAATAGACAGGGTCGTCTCCTGGAGGTAATTTATCGTCGGCCATCTTTGGTTATTGTAGTTTCATTGAGGAAATAATGCCCGCGATTTTTTCATTGAGGCGTTGCTCGGTTTGTTCGAATTCGCCGGCACTTTTCAGCGGTTCACGCACACCAAAGTAAAATTTAATCTTTGGTTCGGTACCTGAAGGACGAACACTGATGACACTCCCATCTTCGAGGAGGAATTGCAGGACATTGGATTTAGGCAAAGAAACCGGCGTTTCATTTCCTGTCGAAACCTCTGTTTCCTTTTGCAGGAGATAATCTTTTATCTTAATAACTTTTGAGTTATTAATTTCCACCGGAGGGGCATTCCGATACCCCACCATGATCTGCTGGATCTCTTCAGCGCCACTTTTTCCTTTGCGGGTTACCGAAATCAGTCCCTCCTTGAAGAACCCATATTTCTGATAGATATCAAGCAGCAGGTCAAACAGCGATTTTCCTGAATCGGCCATAAAAGCAGCTGTTTCAGCAATCATTGCACATGCGCTGACGGCATCTTTGTCCCGGACAAAATCACCGATGAGGTAACCATAGCTCTCTTCACCACCGACAATGTATGTTTTTTCACCTTCGTGCTGCCTGATCACATCGGCAATGAATTTGAATCCTGTCAAACATTCAAAGTATTCAATGCCAAACGAAGCCGCGATTTCTGAGAGCAGTTTGGTTGTGACGATGGTTGAAACGATAAATTCATCTCCTTTAAGTTTTCCGAGTTCTTTCCAGCGGTTCAGGATATAGTAAAAGAGCAGTGCGGCAGTTTGGTTGCCATTGAGCAGCACCATCTGGTTTTTATGATTTCTTACCGCGATCCCGACACGATCGGCATCGGGATCCGTTGCCATCACCAGGTCGGCTGAAAGCTCTTCTGCCAGTTTGATAGCCATATCGAGGGCGTCGTGTTCCTCGGGATTCGGGGAGTGAACTGTCGGAAAGTTCCCATCTGCAATGGCCTGCTCTTTAACCATATGGATATTCTCAAACCCAAACCGTGCTAGAATCTCAGGTACCAGTTTCCTGCCGCAACCATGCAGGGGGGTGTAAACAATTTTGAGGTTTTTCTGACGATGGATCGCGTCGGGCGACAAGGAGAGCGCCAGGACATGGTCGAGGTATTCCCGGTCAATTTCAGCACCGACAGGAACGATATTCTCTTTTATACCAGTCCATTTTACATCATCAATTGAAGTGATCTTTTGTACCTCCTTTATGACATTCTCATCATGTGGTGTGATCATCTGGGCGCCGTCGTCCCAATATGCCTTGTACCCATTGTATTCTTTTGGATTATGCGATGCGGTAACCATGACCCCGCTCTGGCATCCGAGTTTTCTGATGGCAAATGACAACTCGGGGGTCGGGCGCAGGTCGTCGAACAGAAAAACCCGGAATCCATTGGCTGAAAGAACTTCTGCAACAATTTGTGCAAAATATTTACTGTTGTTCCTGCTGTCGTGAGAAATGGCCATTTTTACAGGGTTCAACTCCGGGAACATCATCCTGAGGTAGTTGGCAAGTCCCTGGGTTGCCATCCCTACCGTATATTTGTTCATGCGGTTTGTGCCGACACCCATGATCCCCCTGAGTCCGCCTGTTCCAAATTCCAGGTCCCGGTAAAAAGAATCAGTAAGTTCTGTCTGGTTTGTTTCCATTAAATTTTTAACGATGGCTTTTGTTTCATCATCGAAGCTGCCATCGAGCCACTTTTGAGCCCGTTCTGTCACTGAATTTGCGTTATCCATGCTTCTCTTTATTTTATGCTTTCTATGTTAAAAGTATTTTAAAAATTATTAACCGCTATTCTTGATTCATCCTTCCAAGGCACTCCCGCAAACTGTCTTTCCAGTAAGGAATTTCAATTTTAAAGCGGTGTTTGATCTTTGCCTTGTTGAAAACACTGTAAAATGGCCTCACCGCAGGCAGGGGATAATCTTTGGTTTCAATGGGGTTTATTTTGCATGATATGTTGCTGATCTCAATAATCTCTTTTGCAAAATCATACCAGCTTGCAACGCCTTCATTTGAATAATGAAAAACTTCAACACCTTCCGGAACCGGCTGCTTCTGAATGATCTCCAGGATTGTTTCTGCAAGGTCACGTGCATACGTCGGGGTGCCGGTCTGGTCAAATACGACATTGAGTTGCCCGCGTTCCCTGCCATATTTCATCATGGTTTTCACGAAGTTGTTACCGAACTCTGAATAGAGCCACGAAGTTCTCAGGATGATTGCCCGGTTTGCATAAGATTGTACCTGCTGTTCGCCGGCATGTTTGCTTTTTGCATAGAGTGATACAGGGTTGGTCGGAGCATCTTCAACATAAGGTTTGAAACCTTTTCCATCAAAAACGTAATCCGTTGAAATGTGAACCAGCAACGCATTGTATTTGGATGCAACCCTGGCAAGATTTCCAACTGCGGTGGCATTGATCAGAAATGCCAGGTTGTCTTCCTGTTCAGCCTTATCAACAGCAGTATAGGCAGCACAGTTGATAATTACAGCGGGTTTTTCCTGTTTGACGAGCAGGTCGATGTCGGGCTCGCTGGTGATATCCAGTTCGGCAATGTCGGTAAAAATGAACGAAAAGTCAGGATAAGCCGGTGCAAGCACGCTGAATTCGTTGCCCAGTTGCCCCCTGGAACCAGTAATAAGGATTTTCATAGAATAAACTTGTTTTTAATTAGATGACAGACTTGAAATAGCCTATGGTCTTGACCAGTCCTTCGTCGAGCATCACTTTTGGTTCCCAACCCAGCTCCTTTTTTGCCAGCGTGATATCGGGCTGACGCTGTGTCGGATCATCGGCAGGAAGTGGCAGGTGTATGATGTTGGATTTGGACCCGGTAAAGTAAATTATCTTTTCAGCGAGTTCAAGCATCGTGAATTCGTTAGGATTGCCGATGTTAACCGGACCGGTAAAGTCTTCCCTTGAATTCATCAGCCGGATCATCCCTTCAAGCAGGTCGTCAACATAACAGAAACTTCTGGATTGTGAGCCGTCTCCATACATGGTGATATCCTGACCTTTCAAGGCCTGAACAATAAAATTGGAAACAACCCTTCCGTCATTGGGATGCATACGGGGACCATAGGTGTTGAATATCCTCATGATCTTGATACTGACATCATTTTGCTGATGATAATTGACAAAAAGTGTTTCAGCAATTCGCTTGCCTTCGTCATAACAAGACCTGATCCCGATTGGATTTACATGGCCCCAGTATGATTCCACCTGGGGATGCACCTCGGGATCTCCATAAACCTCGCTGGTGGAAGCCTGAAGAATACGGGCTTTAATTCGTTTTGCAAGTCCGAGCATGTTGATGGCCCCCATCACCGAGGTTTTCACCGTTTTGATGGCATTGTACTGGTAGTGAATTGGTGATGCAGGGCAAGCCAGGTTGTAAATCTCGTCAACTTCAATAAAGAAAGGCATTGTTACGTCATGCCGGATCAATTCAAAATAGGGGTTGCTGAGTAAATGAACCACATTCTTTTTCTGCCCGGTAAAATAGTTGTCAAGGCATACTACTTCATTACCCTCCTGGAGTAATCGTTCACAAAGATGCGATCCAAGAAACCCTGCTCCGCCCGTGACTAATATTTTTTTCTTCAGCATGTTCTTGATTTGCGAAGTCTAAAAGATTAAATTAGTAATACTGAGATGCCTTGCGACAAAGAGAAAAGTGATTTTACCGCAAAGAGGCAAAGACGCAAATATCGGTTTAATTTTGATAATTTTCGCGTCTTTGCATCATTGTGGTGAAAAATTGCCTTCAGCCTGGCCTATTTTGTCGTATCAACGCCGATGCAGTAATATGCAAAGCCTTTTCGTTTCATCTCTCCAATCTCATAGATGTTCCTGCCATCAAATAACACAAGGTCTTTCAGCAATTTTTTAATTATGTTGAAATTCGGGAATTTGAATTCCGGCCATTCAGTGACAAGCATCAGGCAGTCGGCATCGATCAGTGCATCGTACTGATCCGGCGCGTAATAAATTTGATCTCCCAGCACCCGTTGGGTTTCATGAATGGCAACAGGATCATAGGCTTTGACCTTCACGCCGGCATCGAGTAATTTTTTGATGATGACCAGTGATGGGGCTTCACGCATGTCATCTGTTTGCGGTTTAAATGATAATCCCCAGATTGCGACGGTTTTTCCTGCAATGTCGCCGTTGTAGTGTTTCATCATTTTATTGAAAAGAACCGATTTCTGGTCATCATTGACAGCTTCTACAGCTCTCAGTACCCGTAAATTGTATTTGAAATTCTCTGCAGTATGGATCAGTGCTTTGACGTCTTTCGGGAAACAGGAACCTCCGTATCCCACTCCGGGGTATATGAATTTATTGCCAATCCTGCTGTCTGATCCGATTCCCTTTCTAACCATATTGATATCGGCTCCGACGATTTCGCAAAGGTTGGCAATGTCGTTCATGAAGCTGATTTTGGTTGCAAGCATTGAATTTGCTGCATATTTTGTCATCTCAGCAGAAGTAATATCCATGAAAATAATCGGATGGCCATTTAGTGTAAAAGGTCTGTAGAGCTCTTTCATCAGTTCCTCAGCCCGGGTGGAGTCGCATCCTACAACGATGCGGTCGGGTTTAAGGAAATCATCAATGGCGGCACCTTCCTTTAAAAATTCAGGGTTCGACGCAACATCAAATTCGATGGAGACGCCACGTTTGTCCAGTTCTTCCTGTACGGCATTCCTTACTTTTTCTGCAGTCCCGACAGGTACAGTGCTTTTTGTTACGATCAGCAAATAATCAGTCATGTGCTTGCCACAATCTCTGGCAACACTGATTACATATTGAAGATCAGCGCTGCCATCGTCATCCGGCGGGGTGCCGACTGCACTGAAAATAACTTCGCAATCAGTGAGCGCCTCAGCGATGTTCGTTGTGAAAGTGAGGCGATCCTTCTTCATGTTCCTGTGAACCATGTCTTCCAGGCCCGGCTCATAGATAGGAATGATCCCTTTCTTAAGATTTTCGATTTTTTTCTGGTCGATGTCAACACAGGTGACGTCGATACCAACTTCTGCAAAACAAGTTCCGGTGACCAATCCGACGTATCCGGATCCTACGATAGTAACTTTCATGGTGTTGAGGTTTTGGTTTATGTTTGTTAAACAAATTCTAAAATTAGCTGCATTTTTCCAAAGCTACGCAAAAATGGATATATTTTTTATGTTATAAAGCAGATTGCTTCACTGATGCATTCAGGTATTTTATCAAAATAGCCTGGAGTGATTTCCGGTCAATTGGCTTGGTTAAGAAGTCATCCATGCCGGCGTCAAAACACTTCTCTTTTTCACCTGTGACAGCCCCTGCCGTCAGTGCAACAATTGGGATGTGGCCTCCTTTTCTTTTTTCTGCTTTTCTTATCTCCTGAGTAGCCTCAATCCCTCCCATCTCGGGCATCTGCACATCCATGAGGATCAAATCCGGATTTTTCGAAAGGGTGGTTTCCAGGGCAATTTTACCATTTTTTGCCTCCAGAAGCATGACATTAGGGACCATTTGCCTGATAATGGTGGTAACCAGAAGCATGTTTAAGGTAACATCTTCAGCAACAAGGATCACGTGCGGGTGATCTCCCTGCGGCTCATGATGTGTGATTTCCGCAGGTTTTAAACTCTCTTTTACTGGTTCCGTTGGTTTTGTATGAATGCTTTTTAGATAGTGTAGCAGTTCCTGGGATTTTACAGGTTTGGTAAGATTAAACCTGACCCCCAGTTTTTTGCATTGTTCGTAAATTTCAAGGTCATCAGAAGAACTGTGAAGCAAAATCGTGGGTTGTTTCTCAGGTGGCAGGTTTAATTGTTCGCGGATCATCCTGATGGTGTCGATCCCGTTCAGATAGGGCATGTGATAATCCACAATGATCACATCGAAAGGTTTGGATCGTTCGATAAGTTTAAGGGCTGCCAGTCCGTTGTCAATGCCAACATATTCAACACCCCAGTTGATAAAAGTGTGTTCCAGGATCAACCGGTTGTTGTCATTGTCATCAATGACTAAAACGCGGTGGATATCAGTCAGACTTCCGGAGTCGAGTTTTTCGCCAACCTCATATTGCGCAACAATGGTGAAAAAGAAAGTGGAGCCACGCCCCGGCTCGCTGATAATTTCAATCATACTGCCCATTTTATCCGCAAGCATGTTTGAAATTGTAAGTCCAAGCCCGGTGCCGCCAAATTTGCGGGTGGTCGAAGAATCAGCCTGGGTAAATGCTTTAAACAGTTTTTTCTGGTGTTCTTCATTGATTCCGATCCCTGTATCCCTGACGGAGAACTTGAATTCACCGGTGTTCTCCGTTAGTCGGGCAAAGGTTAATTTCAGTTCAACTTCCCCGATTGCGGTAAATTTAATGGCATTTCCAAGGAGGTTAATGAGAATCTGCTTCAGCCTGATGGGATCCACCACGGCAAATCGGGGCAGACCGGATTGAATGTCGAGTAAAAGCTCAAGTCCTTTTTGGGTTGAATGGTATTTGATGATGTCGGAAGTTTGCTGGGCAAGTTCAATTATGTCGGTTTTGATGAGATCAAGTTCCATCTTCCCGGCTTCGATTTTTGAGAAATCAAGAATGTCGGTGATGATTCCCAATAATGAATGCCCCGAAATGTTGACATTTTCGGCATATTGCTGTTGAATGCTGTTTAACGGAGTTTTAAGAAGCAGTTCAGTGAAGCCGATCACCCCGTTCAAAGGGGTTCGGATTTCGTGGCTCATGTTTGCGAGGAATTCTGATTTGGCTCTGTTGGCAATATCTGCCTCCTGCTTTGCCTTTAACAGGATTCCTTCCGTCTTTTTCTGTTCTGTGATGTCATGTGTAACTCCCACCAGTCCGATGATCTTCCCGTGAACATCATGCAAAGGGACTTTTGAACACAGAAGCCAGCGAACCGTGCCATCGGCATCAATTAGTGTTCCGTCAATGTTGAAAATTGCTTTGCCTTCACGCAGAACTGATTGATCTTCTTCTATTCCCCGCTTTGCTTCTATATCTGGATGCAGTTCAAAATCGGTTTTGCCGATTATTTCATCTTCGGATGTCTTTCCGGAATATTGCACCTCCTTCGGGTTTGCGATGATTTTCCGGCCATCAGTATCTTTCACATAAACTGCATCAGGTATCAGGTCAATGATCGTCCGGAACAGGGTCCGTTCATTTTGCAGTGCCTCTTCCGTTTGCTTGCGTTCATTGATGGAGTTCTGAAGCAGTTGCGCGGCATCTTCGAATTTCTTATAGGTATCGTTGATGTCTCCGATAATGCCTTGTAATTCTTTAGGGATGTGCTCAAAAGAGCCGAAGTGTTTTGTTATTTGTGATAATAACAATTTGTTGTGGTTGGATTCCATAAAGCGCAAGTACTTAGGATGAATTGGCCACACAAGTTAGGGCTTTTCTTTCATCCGGCACAGGCCTGTGAAAAAAAAAACGGGTTGTTGAAAATTTATATATTCAGCCGGGTTTGAATTGCCTGGATGTCGTTGCGGAGTTGCTTCACCGTCTCCACGAGATGATAGTTCTCGGAATTGAGGTTTTCAGGTATTTTGGGACTGATGTAATGCACGAATTGCCATATCTCGCGGATATCCTGGATGTTGATTTCATACGGTTCATATAGCGGGTTAAGCGAATGCAGGATAAGTTTTCCTTCGGTTTTGATTCTGTTCTCAATCACTTTGAAAACCACACCTTCTTCCATGGTCAGAATGATGTATGCGTCCCGGTCACGGAGTGTCGACCAATCCTGGATGAATACTCCGGTAACCCATGATCCGCTGGGGATGGGCAGCATCGAGTCGCCATTTACCTGGAAAGTCCGGTATTTTTTCTGCCTGGATAAAAAGGGAAGCCTGAAAGTCGGCAGAATGCTGATGTACTCAGGGTCGGCAAAGCCGCTCGTATATCCTGCCTTGGCTTTTTCAGAAACGAGCTCGATGTTGTCTTCATTATCCGGTCCTACCGTTGTGGCAAGAACACGGAGGTTTGAACCCTTGATGAATACATCGTAACCTCTCTCCAGTTGCCTGAACTGGCTTTCCGGGATTTTCACCAGGTCAACCCTGATGAGGGTATCGATGGCCACATTATAATACCTTGAAAAAGCTATCAGGGTTTCGAAGCCCGGCTGGGCGATGTTGTTTTCGTAACCGCTTAACGTTGAACGTTTCATGTTAAGGGTAACGGCGACATCGTCCTGGGTCCGTCCGCGCCGTTTCCGTAAAAATTTGATGTTGCTGCTGAAAAACATTTGCATTGTGTTTTTAAAATGATTATATTAACGTCGGAAAAATGATTAAAAACATGGCAAATATAGTAAAAAATATTATCCACCTCGACCTGGATACTTTTTTTGTCTCCGTCGAACGCCTCCTCCGCCCCGAACTGGCTGGAAAGCCGGTGATCATTGGCGGCACTTCCGACCGGGGCGTGGTTGCCAGCTGCAGCTATGAGGCCCGGAAATTCGGCATCCATTCGGCCATGCCGATGAAGATGGCCCGGGCGCTGTGCGGCGATGCCATTCTTGTGAGGGGCGACATGGAGCTCTACTCGAAGTATTCGCATACCGTTACGGAGATCATCGCCGAAAAGGCACCGGTATATGAGAAAGCTTCTATTGACGAACACTATCTCGATGTTACCGGAATGGATCGCTTCTTCGGATTGCAGAAGTGGAGCCATGAGTTGAGGACAAGCATCATCAAAAACACGGGACTGCCTATCTCCTTCGGGATGTCGGTGAACAAGACCGTTTCGAAAATTGCCACGGGAGAGGCCAAACCCAATGGCGAGTTGTACGTGGAACGTGATGCGGTACAACCATTCCTTGCACCACTGTCGATCCGCAAGATCCCGATGATCGGGGAGAAGACTTACCGGCTGCTCCGTTCCATGGGGGTGGTGACCATCGACACGCTGAGCCACATTCCTGTCGATATGATGGAGCGGGTGATGGGAAAGAACGGCATCGTAATATGGGAAAAAGCCAACGGCATCGACCGTACGCCCGTCTATCCGTATCATGAGGCGAAATCGGTGAGTACCGAAAACACCTTTGACCAGGATAGCATTGACATTGTTGCGATGAAGGAGATCCTGGTGAAGATGGTGGAGAAGATATCGTTTGAACTGCGCGACAAACAGAAACTCACTGCCTGCGTAACCGTGAAGATCCGCTACTCGAACTTCGATACCCATACCCTGCAGCAGCATGTGCCTTATACGGCATTCGACCATCAGCTCATCCCGGTGGTGAAAAATCTCTTCGATCGCCTCTACCAGCGCCGCATGCTGATCCGCCTCATCGGCGTGCGTTTCAGCAGCCTCGTTTCAGGAAACCCGCAACTTAACATGTTCGACGACAATGTGGAGATGGTCAATCTTTACCAGGCACTCGACCGGATCAGGAGAAAGTACGGGCAGAAGATTGTGCGGAGAGGGGTGGCGATAAAAAGTGGTGAAATAGCGAGGTAGCGAAATAGCGAAATGAGAACAGAATAGTAGCGTTAAAAAGCTAATTATTTAATTAATAGCTTAAAATAGCTAATTTATCAAATGAATGTTTGAAACCAGAAAACCGGTGCCCAGCGCGAGGGCAACGCTGATCAGGGTGCCGACAAGGAGGTACTCGGTTTTTTCCTCGGGACGGTCTTTTTCATTAAAACGCAACAGCGATTTAGCTGCAATCAGCAACCCGACAGCTTCATATTTTCCAATAATAACCAGGAAGAAGATCAATAGCCGTTCAATGATACCGATCAGCATACCTGCCTTTTCAAGACTCGTTAAGCTGCCTTTGATCCCGGAAAGCTGTATCCTCCAGCGGGTTGTCATCAGTTCAATAAGTATTCCTGAAGGGCCGGTCAGGAACAGTATGGCACATGCATAAAGCCAGAATTCAGGGTTGTGATACAGATGATCTATGACCTGATGGTTCCAGCTGGTGCCTGTGAACAACGCCCAGCATGCAGCAAGTATCATGAAATGGATCACCTGGTCGGTCAGAAAATACAAGGTGCTTTGCTTCAGGTACGACTTGGTGCCATCCAGTACAATATGGCTGATCCCCAATATGATACCAATAAACCAGAGATCGGCTCCGCACAGAATAACTACGGTCGTGGTGGTGACAAGTCCGTGAAGGTATAGTTGCCAGGCGGTAAAATGGTGCTTGTTTCTTGCATTAACCCAGGCGGAAGGTTGCAGCAGAAAATCGCTCACAAAATGGGCGGCGATGAGTTTTAACAACAGGTCATATTGCATCTTGGAGGCGATTTTGTAAGAGTTCCCGGTATAACAGCCCAAGTGACCTGAAGTTGTCCCACGACAGGGCCTTCACCTGCTTGTTGATGGTAGGAAGGCTTTTGTTCTGCAGTCTCGCAATGACAGTCTGTGGATGTCCCCTGAGTAATTCGAACAGTATTTGTGACTGCTTGTACGTCAGCCGCCTGAACAGGTAATCGAGGAAAAGGCCGGACGCTGTAAAACCCGGCTGCAGATGTTGATCCTCTGCTTCGGTTAACTTGATTCTGAGCCATTGCTTTCCGGTTGCCATTTTGTCAAATTCCCGGCCGGTATTTACAAACAGGTCATCTTTTAAAAATGTGAAATCCCGCACTCCCGGATCGGCCATTCCCAAACCAAGGCATATCCGGATATCGGGTTTCCTTGAGCTCGATTTTCTGACCGCGCACCTTAATTGCATTATGAGCTCCAGCGACTTTAACGGATCGCGTTGCAAAGCCTGGAATGAATCAAACCGGCTGAAGGTGTATATGCAATCTCCTTCAGTTAAGATGGATTTGAGCTCACCGGCAAGGCTCTCCATCTCTTTGCTCGAAAATATTTGCGTTGAATTTGCAATATCGGCCGTAATAAAGGAAGCAGAAATCATAACGGGAATTTTTGCAAAATTAGCTTTTATTGGCGAATAATCAATATATATGTATAAAAGGGCTAAATTCAACTATGTTTTTATAATTGAGGGCCGATTTCCTTTAATTTGATTATATTGTGATCATGATAATGATTAAAATATAATCAAATGTTGTAAGGATGTACCTGAACGGCCACTCGTATTACTCCCTTCGTTATGGAACGCTCTCAGTTGAAAACCTGGTGGATGAGGCCGTAAGGGCAGGTATCCCTGCACTCGCCCTCACCGACATCAACAACTCCACCGGGATCATGGATTTTGTGGCTGCATGCAGGGAGAAAAACATCAAACCCATCGCCGGGATCGAATTCCGGCAAGAAGATCAGCTGCTTTACATTGGCCTGGCAAAAAATAATGAGGGTTTTCGTGAACTGAACGAATTCCTCAGTCACCATAACCTGGGAAACCTTCCACTGCCTCAACGGGCGCCTGAGTTTGAGAATGTCTTTGTTGTTTATCCTTTTTCAGCATTCCTGCCGTCCTTAAGTCGTCAATCGTCAATCGCGAATCTTACATCGTACATCGGCATCCGCCCGTCAGAACTCAACCCGCTGATGCTCTCCAGGCACCGCGATCTCATTCCCCGGATGGTGCTCATGGCCCCGGTTACATTCAGGAACGAAAAAGAGTACGAACTGCACAGGAACTTCAGGGCAGTTGACCACAATGTGTTGCTGAGCCGGCTGGAACCCCGCCAGGTTGCTGCATCCGATGAGATCATGAGGCCGGTTGACGAGCTGCGGGATATTTGCCGCGACTTTCCTGAGATCGTCCGGAATACGGAGCACCTCATGGAAGCATGTTCCATTGATTTCGATTTCAAGGCCTGTAAAAACAGGAAGACCTTCACCGGCGACCGCTACGATGATCTCATCCTGCTCGAAAAACTGGCAATGGACGGGCTTCAGTACCGCTACGGGAAAGGGCACGGCGAGGCAAAACGACGCATTCTTCATGAACTTGGCATCATCGACAGGATGGGTTTTGCTGCCTATTTTCTCATTACCTGGGACATTATCCGCTATTCGATGTCGCGCGGTTTTTACCATGTAGGGCGGGGAAGCGGAGCCAACAGCATCGTGGCTTACTGCCTGCGCATCACTGACGTGGACCCGATCGAGCTGGATCTCTATTTTGAACGCTTCATCAACCCCAAACGAACATCCCCACCTGATTTCGACATCGACTACTCCTGGAAGGAACGTGACGAGGTACTCGACTACATATTTAAAAGGTATGGCCATGAGCATACTGCCTTGCTTGGCGCCATGTCAACCTTTCGCGATAAGTCCATCCTGCGCGAACTGGGTAAGGTTCACGGGCTTCCGAAGGGGGAGATCGATGCTTTTCTGAAGAATCCGGAAGAGGCTGTGCATAACAATCAGATCATCCGGAAAATCAAGGACCTCGGAGAGATGATGGCCGACTTCCCGAACATCCGAAGCATCCATGCCGGCGGGGTCCTCATCTCCGAAGATCCCATTACCTGTTACACGGCGCTCGACCTTCCCCCCAAAGGCTTTCCAACCACGCAGTTCGACATGTATGTAGCGGAGGATATCGGCTTTGAGAAACTCGACATCCTGAGCCAGCGTGGTATCGGCCATATCTACGAAGCTGCTGAACTTGTGAAAAAAAACCAGGGCATCAGTGTGGATGTACACCAGGTACGTGCATTCAAGGAGGATGAAAAGGTGAAGGAGCAGCTGCGCAATGCCCGCACAATCGGCTGCTTTTATGTGGAAAGCCCTGCCATGCGGGGATTGCTGAAGAAACTGCACTGCGACAACTATCGTACACTGGTGGCTGCCAGCTCGATCATCCGCCCGGGTGTGGCACGGTCAGGGATGATGAAGGAGTATATCTTCCGGTTTCACCATCCTGATAAGTTCAGGTACCTCCACCCGGTGATGGAGGAGCAGTTAAAGGAGACCTTCGGTGTGATGGTTTACCAGGAGGATGTGCTGAAGATCTGCCATCATTTCGCCGGCCTCGACCTGGCCGATGCAGATGTGATCCGGCGGGCGATGAGCGGAAAATACAGATCGAAGAAGGAACTGCAGCGTATCATCGACAAATTCTTTGCAAATTGTAAAAATTCCGGGTACCCCGATGAGGTAACCAAAGAGGTATGGCGGCAAATCGAATCGTTTGCCGGGTACTCCTTTTCCAAGGCCCATTCGGCTTCGTATGCGGTAGAGAGTTACCAGAGTCTTTATCTCAAGGCGCATTATCCGCTTGAATTCATTACCGGGGTGATCAATAATTTCGGTGGATTTTATGCCTCCTGGGTGTATTTCAATGAAGCGAAAATATCTGGAGCGAACCTGCATGTGCCCTGTGTAAACCGAAGCGAATACATGACCAGCATCCGGGGAAAGGATATTTTCCTCGGATTTATCCACGTGGCAGGATTGGAGGCGGAGGTGGGTAAGGAAATTTACAATTTGAGATTCGAAGTTTGCGATTTGCAAAAAACACCGCGCCCGTATAAAAATCTTGGAGATCTTATTCAGCGCGTTCCTGTTACGCTTGATCAGCTGATCATCCTTATCAGGGTTGGGGCGTTTCGTTTTACCGGCAAGCCAAAAGCATCATTGTTATGGGAGGCACACATGCTGTTGGGAAGGGGTAAGCTCACTGATAATCCCCCGCTTTTCCCGTCGCCGGTGAAGAAATACGAACTGCCTGTTTTGGAACAGAACATCGTTGCTGATGTTTACGATGAAATCGAACTCCTGGGATTCCCGGTGACCCATACCTATTTTGATCTGCTGGAGACCCTGTTCAGAGGTGACATCCTTGCTCACGAAATGGCTGCCCATGTCGGAAAAAACATTCGTATGTTAGGGCTGTTGGTAACCATTAAATACGTTCGTACCATCAAACGTGAGTGGATGCATTTTGGTACATTCATCGATATCAACGGGCATTTTTTCGACACAGTCCACTTTCCAAAAGCCGTCAGGGAATATCCTTTCAGGGGTGATGGCGTTTACCTTGTTAAGGGGAAAATTGTGGAGGAGTTCGGCTTCCCCAGCATGAATGTTGAAAAGATGGCAAAGATGCCGCTGAAAGGTGATCCAAGGGGGTGAAAAAACCTTCCAGGTTTTTAAAACCTGGAAGGTTTGAGGGGGATAAAACTAATTAATCGCAAACGGATGTGAGGTAATCACATCAATATTTTTGTGGATCAGTTTATGGATATTCTTCAAATATGGTTTTTCATCCGAGGAACAAAATGATAAAGCAGAACCTGCTTCACCCGCCCTGCCTGTCCGTCCGATGCGGTGAACGTAAGTCTCAGCCTGTTCAGGGATTTCATAATTGATCACGTGCGAAAGTTTGTCAACATCGATACCCCTCGAAGCAACATCGGTTGCAACCAAAACCCGTATGCTTCTGTTTTTGAAGTCTTTCAGTGCTTTGTCGCGTGCACTCTGGGATTTGTTGCCGTGGATGGCCTGGGCTTTGATTCCGTTACGCAGCAGATCCTTCACAACTTTATCCGCGCCATGTTTGGTACGCGTAAAGATCAGCACGTTTTTAACGGATTCATTTTGAAGAACATGAGTGAGGAGCAGTTTCTTGTTCTCTTTTTTTACATGGTAAACCGACTGGGACACCAGGATGGGGGGCGCCGTGTCGGGCGAGAGATTTAACTGTACCGGATTGTGAAGAAGCGATGCTGCCAGTTTCCTGATCTCTTCAGGCGCCGTGGCCGAAAACAGGAGTGTCTGCCTTTTCGCCGGCAGTTTCGCGGTGATCTTGCGGATATCGTTGATAAAACCCATGTCGAGCATGCGGTCGGCCTCATCAAGCACCAGGTATTCCACCTTGTCAAGATGAACAAATCCCTGGTTCATCAGGTCGAGGAGCCTTCCAGGGGCAGCCACGATGATGTCCACACCCTGCTGGAGGGCCTGCGTCTGGGCTTTTTGTGATATGCCGCCATAGATGGTGACAAGCCGGATGTCGAGTCCTTTGCCGTACATCATAATCTCCGCACTGATCTGTGCAACGAGTTCACGGGTAGGAGCAAGGATCAAGGCCCTCACTGCACGGCGATGATTACGGTCTTTTTCTGTTTCAAGCAGTTGTAATATTGGCAATGAAAAGGCAGCGGTTTTACCCGTACCGGTTTGTGCACATCCAAAAATATCTTTTCCCTGGAGGATTATTGGAATCGCTTTTTCCTGGATTGGAGTCGGGACCAGGTACCCTTTTTTACTTACAGCATTCAATAATGGCTGGATAAGATTCAGATTTTCAAAATTCATTTAATGGTTATTAATTAATATAAAATAGATTGTCCCGGCTGCAAAACTGAAGAACAGTCCTGTCCGGATGGCATTAAAAAAGTGTATGGTGGGCTGAAATGTAAAAGTGGGAGGATTACTTACAGATTGAGATACAATCTTTCAAATGTGGCTGCAAAGATACACCCAATATTTGGATAACGCTGAAAATATTTAATATTCGTGGTCCGGCATGCGACTCAGGTCACATTCATCATCTCGTCGAGACCCGATATTTTAAAAGTTTTCTTGATAAATGGCTGGCAATGTGAGATCGAAAA
The DNA here is from genome assembly GCA_903926565.1 of uncultured Bacteroidales bacterium. Classification (GTDB taxonomy): domain Bacteria; phylum Bacteroidota; class Bacteroidia; order Bacteroidales; family FEN-979; genus CAIVAT01. The sequence goes on along the minus strand of CAIYJU010000065.1, from coordinate 3,838 downwards.
TTGTCCGGGGCCGGCTTGTTTTGCTACACTCACGCAAATTCTTATGAATGAAGATGATATGTAGTCAACATCGCGCAGGTCAAATACAATTGTGTCTTCAGATTTACCATCCCTGACGGGCAAATTGATATGAACTATTTCACTTATCCGTTGAACGGCAAGTGTATCTAAACGTCCCGCAAAAGTAGCAGTGAAAATTTTTTCTTCTTCGTTGTAATTAAAGGTTACCATGGCTTGACTGTTTAGTGGTTTTTATAATAATCTCTCATAATCTCATCGACACTCAGCGATTCATCATAGTATTGTGACTGGTCGTGAGAGAACCATAATTCATTCGGCTTTCGCCTGCTGACGCGCTGAATGTTTAGCAAATTTTTTGCTGTTATGTTTTCGGTGGTAATATTTTTCCCGCCGGTTCCGCAGCCGAGTGTCAGCGATGGAGCCAGATGATTGAAGAAATAGCCAACTGCTCCCTGGGAGGTTGGCGTATTCACTAAAATCCGGCCTGCATTGAGCAATTCAGAATATTCCAAAATCCGCTTCTCGTCATTGGCATAAATGCATGCACTGTGACCGATACCACCAAGATAGTTTAAATCGATGCACATGTTTACAGCCGTATGGTAGTCATCTGCCGCATAGAAGGCCAGGATGGGAGCCAATACCTCAACTGACAGCGGATAATCAGTGCCAATGCCATCAAGTTTAGCCAACAGGATTTTAGTGCCTTCAGGCACATTGATACCTGCTTTAGCAGCAATGACGGAAACCGGCTGCCCGACTACAAACGGGCTCATGCTATGTGTTTCCTGAACAATTGCAATCTTTTCAACCTGTTTGATCTCCTCCGGATTAAGAAAGTAACAATGTTGTTTTTCGAACTCCTCACGCACCTTTTTTTCCATCGACCGGGTAACCACAATGGCCTGTTCACTGGCACAAATGGTGCCATTGTCGAAAGTTTTTGAGGAGATAATATTTTCCACGGCAAAGGGAATGTCGGCACTTTCATCGATAAACACCGGGACATTTCCCGGACCCACACCAATGGCCGGATTTCCGGAACTGTATGCTGCATTAACAAGACCTGTTCCTCCTGTTGCAAGAATCAGGGCGACCTTTGGATGGGCCATGATCATGTGGGTGAAATCCCTGCTTCCTGAGGAGATCATCTGGATGCAATCTTCCGGAGCACCTGCCGCAAGTGCCGCCTCATAGCAAATCCTGACTGTTTCACTGCAGGATTTTGAGGCACCCCGATGTGCGCTGATGATGATGGGATTGCGTGATTTGAGACAAATCAGGATTTTAAACATCGTGGTTGAGGTGGGATTTGTGACAGGAATCACAGCCAGGATAGGGCCCAGGGGTTGGGCAATTTCTGTGATTCCTGTTTTTGGGTCCGACGAAATGACCCCGACGGTCTTTTCGTTCCTGATACTTTCATAGACCAGTTGAGTTCCAAGCACGTTTTTAATGACTTTGTGCTCCCAGATTCCCATCCCGGTCTCCTCTTGTGCCATTTTAGCCAGCTTTACCCGATTGTTGAAACCTGCCTTAAAGACACTCTCAACAATCCTGTCCGTTTGTTCCTGATTATATTGCTGGAATTCTGCAGCTGCCAATTGTGCCTTGTCTAGGAAATCGTTGGCTTTTTCGAGAAGAGTTTCTGCCATGAGAAGCTGGTTTTTATGAGGTTAATATTTTATGAATTCAGAATATGAAAAACTGCTGAGAATCAGATGTCAGCTGAAACGGCCTGGCAGTATTGTTGCAATGATTACCTGCTTTTGTCTAATCCAAGGGTAGAAAGGCCTTGATCATACACAATATCAACTGGAATATTTGCTGTTTTCAGCCGCTCAATATCAGATTGTAAGGCCTCCCTGATCTTTCCATTTGTTTCAAGATAGGCAGATGCACCAGGATAGTCGCCATCACCTTCAAATTTCAGGACAATCGCAGCCCATTTGTTCATCGCAGCGCGGGTTTTTTCGAAATTGACCATGTATGTTCCCCGGGCATTGCGCTCAAAGGCGCCATTGTCGGCAAAGAAGTTGAAGCACATCATGTTGGCTTTTCCGTGAGCACTGGCTGCACCAAAACGAACCGAACGAATCAGTCCGGCCATGTAAGTTGCAAAACAATCTTCAGCCGAAATGTCCTTTAACTCTCCCTTATCAATAAGCTGTGTGGTCATGAACAATCCAAGAATATCAGCCTTGGCTTCCTCAAATGATGAATATTTTTCCTTCATTGCCTCTCTCACTGTGCCTTTACCGGTGATGGTGTTCTTGATGCCTAGTCCATGGGCCACCTCGTGGAACATTACATTTGAAAAGAAAGCATCAAATTTGATGTTGTTTCGTTGGGTAGAATCAATCAGGATGCCGGAAATAGGAACAAGGATGTTGTCAAACTTGGCCCGCATGGCGTTTTTGAGCTGAAGGCGGCGTGAGCCCTTCGCCATCTGCACTTTTTCGTCGTTTGGCAAATTAATCGCAATGGTCTTACTGCCTGCATTTGAATGACCTGAGACATAGATGATATCATACGCATTCAGGTCAGAATCAGTGCCAGGCTTCTCTTTTTTATATTTATTATCAACAGGGAGCTGTGATTGCAGCTCAGGTAAAAACTGTGCAAATTTTGCCAGTTTGAGACTCCATTCCTTATCCTTTACCAGCAGGGCCGATTCAAAGGCGGTTTTATAACCGAAAAGTTCATCTTCATAGTTTTCAATTGGGCCAACCACAAAATCGATGGTGTTGGTTTTCATCTCCATCCATGCCATGTCGCTGGCAAAATAGTCGTCAGTTACCAGGGCCTTGGCGCGTAGCTCCAGGTATTTTTTCAATCCGGGGTCTTCTGAGATGGCTGAAGCCTGAAGGAGCAATTCTGCAGCTTTTTCAAGTTGTACTTTGAATGCGTCATGATACCAGACGTTTTTTAAACTGTTGTCTTCATTGCGCCGAATGACGGAGTACTGGCTTGTTTTATCTTTGTTATCCCACCGCTCAAACTCCTCTTTAGTCATATCCCTGGGATACATATTCGCCCCGGCTGGCTTTTCACCAAATCCCGGAATAAAAGAGATGTTCCCGTTCAGCCTTTCCCACGGACCATAATTGATACGAGCGAATTCTTTTATATAGGTGTCGTGGATAGAATCGGTAAATTGTTGCCTGCTGCCGATCACCTGCTCCCAGTAAAGGTCATCCATGATCGTGGCAGCCTCAATAAGAAGAGGAATCATCTGCTTCTCCTTTTCACTGAGTTTGGAAAGGTCTGTTGTTAGCTTTACAGTTACAAAAGCCTTGATTTTATTGTTTAAAATTGAATCGGCCACGCTGAGAGGGGCGTCAGCCCGGCCCGGCTGCCGGTTGCATCCTGTTAAAAGAAGAACAATTGAGAATCCTAGAGCCGCAACAATTAGTAATTTCTGTATCATAGAGCCGCCTGTATTTTGTGCCTTGCGAAAGTATGAAAAATTAAGATTCAATTTTTTATGATCTTCGATTGATTTCATCGGGAAAAATTTATAAGTTTGTGACAAAATATTTTGTACTAAAAACCTAAACCAAATCGCCATGAACAATGTTATTATCTTGATTATTGCAGGAGCAGTTGGTTTGCTCTTTTTCTCAGGTATCCGGATCGTTCGCCCGACTCATCGCGGATTAATTGAACGTTTTGGTAAATATAACCGTTTTGCCAACCCTGGATTTCATTGGATCATACCAGGTATCGATTTAATGTATCAGGTAAACATTACAGAGAAAATGATCAATGCTGAGCCACAGGAGATCATCACCAATGATAATCTGAATGCCAAGGT
>CAIYJU010000064.1 GCA_903926565.1 uncultured Bacteroidales bacterium | reverse complement strand
GGCAATCATGAACTCGCCTACCTCCACCCCAACCGAAGGTTTCAACCTGCGGTGCTCCAGCCGGCTCCCTACTCCCTCCTCCGCTTCGTCGCCTGGCACGCCTCCCACGACCACGGCCACAAAGGCATCTCCCATGAAAACAAAAAAAAGGTCATTGCAGCCTTTTCAAAGTTCGGGAATGTCTTTATCTCCTCCGAAGGCCCGTTACCGGATGATCTTGAGCCCTACCGCATGAAGATCCCCCCCGAGCAAATGCACGATGCCATCGCCTCAGCCTCCCTGCTCTATGGCGAAAGCGCAACCATGGCCTCAGAGGCAGCCGTGCTGGGCATTCCCGCCATCTGCCTCGACAACACCGGCCGCTGCTACACCCGCGAAGAGGAGGAGAAGTACGGCCTGGTCTTCAACTTCACCGAATCGGAGGAGGACCAGCAGAAATCCATTCAAAAAGGCATCGAACTTCTTTCAACTCCCGGCATCAAAGACGAGTGGCAGAAACGCCGTCAGAAGATGCTCAGCGACAAAATCGATGTCACCGCCTTCCTCGCCTGGTTCGTCGAAAACTGGCCCAATAGCCGGAAAATCATGAAACAAGACCCCAGCTACCCAACCCGTTTTAACCCAAATCACATTCCACTTATTACTTAAAACTTAATCACTTCAATCTTCTACCTTTTTCACCGGAAATTTTCACCCTTCCCTAATTGTTGATTAACTTTGCAAAAAAAGAACCATGGAAACAATATTATTAAGCGGCAACTCTAAGGTAAATTTACGATTGATCCTGAAACTTGCAAAGCAACTTAATGTTTCTGCGAAACGGTTATCTGCAGAAGATGTTGAAAATTTTGGAATAGCCATTTCTATTGACGAAGGATTAAAATCAGGTCTCCTTAATGACATAGAAAAACAGGATTTTATTTCAATGTTAAAGCAAGGTTGAAATGCAAATCGAGATTTCGCGTAAGTTTCAAAAACAAGTTAATGATTGCAATGACCGGCGAATCAGATCTAAAGTCTTATCCATTATTGAGGCAGCAGGAGCATCTGATAACCTGAATGGATTTCCAAATTTAAAAAAGCTGACAGGTCATAAAAACATCTATCGGATCAGGATGGGAGACTATAGAATAGGAATTGTGATCGATAATAACACTGTAATTTTCGCAGCGTTTGATAATCGTAATGACATATACAGGTACTTTCCTTAATATTTTCGGGGGTGCGGTATTTCCTGCTTTACGTTCTTTTCCTGATCCTCATGACCATGTTACCCCTCAACGGGTCTTCATCTGCCCATCTGAACGATATTCTTGTGGTCAACATCCGTTTGGATTACCTGATCCACTCGATCCTCTTCATCCCCTGGATTTTTCTCTACATGATATCCTTTCGCCCAGCCGGGATATCAGAAAAACTGCTTATGATCGCCGCCGGCCTGCTGATGGCCTTTTCCACAGAAGGAGTTCAGTATTTCCTAACCTACCGGAGTTACAACATCAACGACCTCCTATCCAATTTCCTGGGGGTCCTCCTCGGATCCATCGCCCTTTTATTCATCCCCTCCAAAAACCCAAATTGAATTCCCTATCTTTGCGAACCCCACTTAACACTTAAAACTTAATCACTTAAAACTTTTTTTTTGATGGATTTCACCCTCACCCGCTACCATCAGCTTTTATACGCCCTGCTTTCGGCGGGCTATTCTTTCCAGCCCTTCTCTGAATATCTGACAAATCCAAAAGATCAGGTCATCATCCTCCGCCACGATGTCGACCGGTTGCCGGCCAACTCCCTCACCACAGCTGAGATGGAGCACGCTGCCGGGATTCGCGGCAGTTACTATTTCCGGATGGTTCCTGAGAGCTATGATGAAACTATCATTCACAAAATTGCGGCGCTCGGGCACGAAATCGGGTATCATTACGAAGATCTGACACTGGCAAACGGCGATACCGGCAAGGCGTATGGTTCTTTCTGCATGAACCTTGCTAAATTGCGACAGCTGTGCCCCATACAAACCATCTGCATGCACGGCAGCCCGCTGAGCAAATATGACAGCCGCGACATCTGGAAAAAATATGACTACCGCCGGCTTGGCATCACCGGTGAGCCCTACCTCGATCTCGACTTGAACAAAACATTCTACCTCACCGACACCGGCCGCCGGTGGGATGGACACAAGGTAAGCGTTCGCGACAAAGCCATGGCTGCCAGCCCTGTTACAAATCCCGATTTCCTTGGCCGCAGCTACCACACCACCTCCGGCATCATCGGGGCGGTTGAAAAAGGCGGCTTCCCCAACCAGGTGATGATCACCATCCACCCCCAGCGGTGGACAAGCAACATCTTCCTTTGGTCAAAAGAATTCATCTCCCAGAACCTAAAAAACCAGGTAAAACGGTTCATGGTTAAATAATCCCGTACCTACGGCACGGAAAAACCCCTGGAACCAATACCAGCTACCAATATCCGGCTCCTACGGAGCCCGCCTTGTCCACTTAGTCCGCCTTGTTCACCTTGTCCGCCTGTCCGCCTGTCATGGCCTGCGGCAAACCGGTTATTGTAAATGATGTGGGCGATTTGGCGGAATACGTCGTTCCGGGCAGGAACGGGTATATCGTTGATGCCGCAAACAGCCGGGAAGTGGCCGCAGCCATTGAGAAAGCATGTGCCAACGCTTACACCATGCGCGAAGCATGTGTTGCCTCGATGGTGCCGTATGATGAAGGGGTGATTAATGGGATGGTGGTGAAATATGTTTTTGATAGTGTTTCACACTAAGATACTTTTCAGCTGAATTGCTTTAACTTTGCAATAAAAAAAATGAGT
>CAIYJU010000063.1 GCA_903926565.1 uncultured Bacteroidales bacterium | reverse complement strand
CCGGTTGGTTTAGGAACAACTTTTTCCTGGACAAACGACAATGCCGAAATTGGCCTTGCTGCAAGCGGAACCGGCAATATTGATGCATTTATGGCCACCAATACCGGGATAGCGCCCATCAATGCAACCATCTCCATCATCCCTACAGCCAACAGCTGTGTCGGAACAGAAACCCACTATCACGTCATTGTGAATCCCACACCTGAGGCTGCCTTTATTCCCGACCAGGTCTATTGTAATGGAATAAGTGCAACCTCTACAACGGTTTCATGTCCGGTTGGTGCAGGAACAACTTTTTCCTGGACAAACGACAATGCCGAAATTGGCCTTGCTGCAAGCGGTACCGGCAATATTGATGCATTTATTGCCACCAATACCGGGATAGTACCCATCCATGCAATCATCTCGATCATACCCACATCCAACAGCTGTGTCGGAACAGAAACTCACTATCACATCACCATAAACCCCACTCCAACTGTCAATCCCATTACAAGCGCCACCTACTGCGAAGGTGTTGGTGTGGCCTCCGTAGCAGTCTCCAGCCCGGTTGGAGCCGGAACAACATTTGCATGGTCAAACAACAACCCCTTAATTGGCTTGTCTGCAAGCGGTACAGGAGATATCGATGCCTTTATAACTACAAACACGGACGATGTGCCCATCAATGCAAATATATCCATCATACCCAGTGCCAATGGTTGCCAGGGAATATCTCTCTCTTATACAATTACAGTCAATCCGGTACCGTCAGTCATTTGCGCCCAAACCCAGATCAAATGTTCGGGAGATTTTACTGACCCTACTCCCCTGTCGTCAAACGTACTAAACGGAGTAAACTACACCTGGACAACATCGGCTCTGCCGGCAACTCTATATGGTTTTGTCACACCGGGCTCAGGTACTGCAGCCATCCCTGCTGAGAGAATTTACAATCCTGAAGTTGTTCAGGGATCCGTCACCTATTCTGTCACAGCTCATTACGGAACATGCACCGGTACATCCAACACCCATATCGTGCAGGTAAACCCAAGCCCTACAGTGACTCCTTTTCCTATCACCCAAAGCCCATGTTCAGCAAATCAACTCAGCCAGCAAATCGAATTAGACGCAAACGTCTCACCTACAGAATTTATCTGGGAAATTGAAGATGTTTCAGGCCTCAATCCGGGATATATTACAGGTGGGAGTACAGACTTCATTCCTGCCCAATTATTCACATTATCAGGTGGCATGCAGGGCCATATTACCTATAAAATCACCCCGTCTTCCCAAATAGGAATGTCATGTCCGGGCGCGGTAAATTATGCCACCATCTTGGTAAACCCCCTTCCAATACCCGTGATTACCGGTGACTTTGTAACATGCGAACTTGGGCCTGAAGTGACCTATTCCACACCTTTTGTTCCCGGACATTCCTATTCATGGACTGTTACCGGAGGTTCTTTCTCCTCTCCCTTCGACGGGAACCAGGTCAACATTCAATGGGGATCATATCTTGATTCTCCCGGTAGCCTGACTGTGGAGGAAACCATTGATGCAACATCTTGTGTGACCTCTAATTCAAGAAATGTGGTTTTGCTGCGCAGGCCAACACCTACGCTTTCAGGACCAGCAAGCGCTTGTGAAAAATCAGTTCTCAACTCCTATTCGACCGACGCCGGAATGTTGCAATATGACTGGCAAATTCATGGGGGAACTTTTACTGCAGGTGCAACATCGGGCGTCCACACAGCTGTCGTCACCTGGAATACTCCGGGAAACAATTGGATTGAAGTGAACTACGTCAATTCATTCGGTTGCCCGGGATATCCTGCCAAGATTTACCAGGTCCAGGTCAATCCACTCCCGATAGTCGATTTCACAGGCCCGGTCGTTCCAGCAAACGTTTGCCAGGATTACCCGACACCTTCACAATACCAGGTTGCTTCAGATCCATTGACAACCTTCACCTGGACCATCCCGCCCCCGTATGCCGGCAAAGGCACCATCAGTGCTGTTCCCGGATCCCCAAACCTCGCTGACGCAATCTGGACGGGTACCGGACCGGCGCAAGTCAGACTGGCAGGAGTTACAAATAATGGCTGCTCCGATTTCAAAACAAAAGACATTCTTATTAATCCAAAACCAGCAGTTTCCCTGCAGTCATGTTTCGACCTGGTAACCCTTACCAATGCGAAGCCCTTCAGTTTGCAGGGGGGAATACCCGCCGGCATCACAGGAATATACCAGGGAACCGGAGTCACTTTTGCAGCAGGACAATACCAGTTCAACCCCGCTGTTGCGGGGGCCGGCAACAAAACCATTACCTACACTTATACAAATAACTACGCCTGTCCGGCTTCTGCATCCCAAAGCATTTTAGTGGTGGTTCCTCCGCCTTTTGTATGCGGAGATCCGAACAATAAACTGAAGGATGTTCGAACACCAATGCCTTACAAATCCTACAACACATTTGTCAAAGGAAACCGTTGCTGGATGGTTGAAAACCTGGATTACGGCACAGAATCCGACCCGGCCACTCCGCAAACCGACAATTGCCTTCCTCAGAAATACTGCCAGGACGCAGGATGCTCCTCCGGCGGTTTCTACCAATGGGATGAGCTGATGCGTTACGGAACTGCGGAAGGATCCCAGGGGATATGTCCACCTGGCTGGCACGTTCCTTCCACCCAGGAATGGCAGGACCTTATCGATGATGAAGCAGGGATGCCTGCAGGCCAGGGAACTGCCGGCGACTTCCTCGAACCACCATATAAATTTAATGCCCTGACAACCGGAATCTTTTACATGAACAACACCTGGGCATTCAATACTGGTACACCGACAGGCACCATGTTCTGGACATCAACCCTTTCAGGAATTAAACCTGTTGCACGCGGCATCAATACCATCAATCCTTCGGTTTCCCTGTATGGAGGTTCAAAACAAAATGCTTTCCCGCTGAGGTGTGTGAAAGACTGATTTAAAAACTTTTGCACCGCCGGTTGTTAGGTCGAAAAAAAAAGTAACTTTACAAACTGAAACCTTGAATTATATCAAATAAGCAAAAATATTTTATTCTAAATATATCCAATAAAAAAATGATGTTTACCGGAAAATCCTCCTGTAATTCTCTATCCTCTGCAAGGTTTCTGACATTCTTAATTTTCATTCTCACATCTCATCCATTCCTGAATATTTCAGCACAGGAGGAACCTGAATTTTTGCGAAGGACAAATCAAGCACCCCGATATAATTTAGGCCCACAACTTTTGCCGGAACCCGCTCGTACAGAAAATGACAATGGTGTTCCCGGTCCTTTGTTGCTTGAAACATCCTGCCCCAATTCTAATTTCAGTGCAGGAACCTGGGACGGATGGAAAGGTTGCTATGGTTTTTTTGCACTCAATAAAAATTGCCAGGTTCAAAATTTCCTGACCACAGGAGCGCACCCTTTGCATAAAATGGTACCGGCTCCCGGGTGGCTTGATGCACAAAGTTGTTTCAATTTAAACAATATTTTCCCTGGTGAGCTTTTCTCTGCCCGGCTGGGAGATACCATGTATACTCAAAACCCTGGTAATCCACGTCAAATTTACAAAGAGGCAGAGTTGGAATATGCAGTTCAGGTAACATCCAGCACCTATCTTTTTATTTACAGGTATGCCATTTTATTGCAAAGCACAAATCATCCAAATGATCAACAACCTGATTTCAAAGTTCAGATAACGGATGCAGATGGCCTTGAACTTGATCCGGTTTGCGGATCATACTATGTTGCCTCTCAAAACGGGGGCACTCCTGTTCCCGGCTGGTCTGTATGCGCAGGCATTCCAGATGGTGATGTCTTTTGGAAACCCTGGACAACGGTGGCAATGGACCTTACACCCTATTTCGGACAAAAAGTCTACATAAAATTCAAAGTACGCGGATGTTCTTATGATACACATTTCGGGTATGCATACATTTCAACTTATTGCAGCGCTTTGACAATTCAAACTGCTCTCTGTAACAACGCGTTAACAGCCACACTCACCGCCCCTCCCGGCTTTGAATCTTATCTATGGAATACAGGGGAAACAACTGAATCCATTACGGTTACAGCGCCCGTTGATGGTGCACAATACTGGGTTGATGTCACATCGCATGAAGGATTATGTACTGCACACATAACCAACGTATTGCATTATACAATTATCACGGCTGATTTCACTAATGAACCGGCTTGTCTTGGCCAGCCAACTCAATTTTCTGATCTGTCTACCATAAACCAGAACCAGGTAGTTGGCTGGGACTGGGATTTTGATGATGCCACCCCGGTTGCACACGAACAAAATCCCATTCATACATTCACAATTCCGGGAACCCACAATGTAACACTTACTTCCTATTCTACGGAAGGATGCCCGAATACCATCACTATTCCGGTTTTTGTTGCAACATTACCTTTGGTGAACCCCATCCTGAACCAGGCCTATTGTCATGACGAGGTTACAACAATTACAGCAGTTACAAGCCCATCAGGAGCCGGAGCAACCTTTGCATGGACAAACAGCGATCCGACAATTGGTCTGGCAGCTTCCGGGACCGGAAATATACCTTCCTTTACAGCAACCAATAACACAACATCCCCTGTCACCTCAAATGTCACCATTATCCCAACGGTCAGTGGATGTCCGGGAACCCCTTTAATTTTTACGATTACAGTTAATCCTTTACCAACTGTAAATACCATTACAAACCAGACCTGGTGTGACGGCATCAGTGTTCCGCTAAATCTGGTTTCCAGCCCGGTGGGTGCAGGAACAACTTTTTCCTGGACCAACAGCATCCCGGCGAATGGACTTGCCGCCAGCGGAACAGGGGATATTGACGCTTTCATTGCCACCAATGCTGGGATAACTTCAAGCGTGGCAGATATTACCATCACCCCGACATTTGAAGGATGCGTGGGCACGCCTTTGACATACACCATCACCGTCAACCCCACCCCAACAGTGAACACAATCCTTAACCAGATATTTTGTAACGGCGATGGCGCTCCGGCAACACCGGTTTCAAGCCCGGTAGGACCCGCAACTACGTTTACCTGGACGAACAGCATCCCTGCAAACGGCCTTGCCGCAAGCGGAACCGGTAATATTGACGCATTTATAGCCATTAACGCAGGTATTGCTCCAACCATGGCCGATATTACCATTACGCCATCAGCGCATGGTTGCCCGGGTACACCATTTCCTTACACCCTCACAGTGAACCCCACGCCAACTGTAAATGCAATTTTAAACCAAATATACTGCAACGGTGATGTCACCCTTGCTATCCCGGTATCAAGCCCGGTTGGTGCAGGAACTACCTTTACCTGGACTAACAGCATCCCATCTAATGGCCTCGCTGCCAGCGGCACAGGGAGCAGCATACCCATCTTTAATGCAACAAATACAGGAGATTCACCCACAATTGCAGACATAACGATCATACCCACAGCAAACGGTTGTCCGGGGACACCACTGACCTTTACAATAACAGTGAACCCAACACCAACAGTCAATGCAATTTTAAACCAAATATACTGCAATGGCGATCTTACGCTGGCAACACCTGTTTCAAGCCCTGTCGGAGCGGGAACCACCTTTGCCTGGACAAACAGCATCCCGGCAAACGGACTGGCTGCCAACGGCACCGGAGACATCCCGTTCTTTAACGCCACAAATATCGGCAACTCCCCCTCCGTCGCAGATATTACCGTCACCCCTCAGGCCAACGGATGTCCGGGCACCCCACTCACATATACCATCACCATAAACCCTACACCAACAGTCAACTCAATCCTTGACCCAACATATTGCAACGGCGATGTTACCCTTGCGATTCCGGTTTCAAGCCCCGTCGGTGCAGGAACAACGTTCACATGGACCAACAGCATCCCGGCAAATGGTCTGGCTGCCAGTGGTACAGGAAGCATCCCGTTCTTTAACGCCACCAATACCGGCGATTCACCCTCCGTTGCAGATATCACGATCACCCCTGCTGCCAACGGATGTGTGGGAACACCACTGACTTTTACAATCACTGTGAACCCGACACCCACCGTCAATGCAATTTTAAACCAAATATATTGCAACGGCGATGTTACGCTGGCAACCCCGGTTTCAAGCCCGGTCGGTGCAGGAACCACATTTACATGGACCAACAGCATCCCGGCAAACGGACTTGCTGCCAGCGGTACAGGCAGCATCCCCGTCTTTAACGCCACCAACAATGGCATTTCTCCAGCAATCGCCGATATTACCATCACCCCAGCAGCCAACGGATGTCCGGGCACACCACTCACATATACCATCACCATAAATCCGACACCAACAGTCAATTCAATCCTTGACCAAATATATTGCAACGGGGATGTTACCCTTCCGACAACTTTCTCCAGCCCCGTCGGTGCCGGAACCACTTTTACATGGACCAACAGCATCCCGGCAAATGGGCTTGCAGCAAGTGGCACAGAAAGCATCCCAATATTTAACGCCACCAACAACAGCAATTCACCCTCAGTCGCCGATATTACCATCACCCCAGAAGCCAACGGATGTCCGGGAACACCACTTACTTTTACAATCACGTGAACCCGACTCCAACAGTCAATTCAATATTAAATCAAACATACTGTAACGGAGTTATAACAACGGAAATTCCGGTTTCAAGCCCGGTCGGACCCGGTACAACTTTCTCATGGACCAACAGCATCCCTGCCAATGGACTTGCTCCCAATGGCACTGGGAACATCCCCGTTTTTAATGCCACCAATCCAGGGATTGCTCCTTTAATCGCTGACATCTCCATTATCCCCGCTGCCAACGGGTGCCAGGGAACCATGCTCACTTTTTCCTTTACCGTAAACCCCACTCCAACTGTCAACCCCATTACAAGCGCCACCTACTGCGAAGGTGTTGGTGTGGCCTCCGTACCAGTCTCAAGCCCGGTTGGAGCCGGAACAACATTTGAATGGTCAAACAGCAACCCCTTAATTGGCTTGTCTGCAAGCGGCACCGGAGATATCGATGCCTTTGCCACTACAAACACCGACGTTATCCCAATCAATGCAAGCATCACCATCATTCCAACTGCCAGTGGTTGCCAGGGTATATCTCTCACTTATACAATTACAGTGAATCCGGTTCCGTCAGTCATTTGCGCAACGACCCAGATCAAATGTTCGGGAGATTTTACTGACCCTACTCCCCTGTCTTCAAGCGTGTTAAACGGTGTAGACTACACTTGGACGGCATCGGCTGTTCCGGTAACGCTATATGGTTTTGGCGCATCCGGCACAGGTACTCTAACCATTCCCGCTGAGCGTATCTACAATCCCGAAGTTACACAGGGAACCGTCACCTATTCTGTCACAGCTCATTACGGAACATGCACCGGCACTTCAAACACCCATATCGTGCAGGTAAACCCCAGCCCCACAGTGACTCCTTCGCCTATTACTCAAAGCCCATGTTCTGCAAATCAACCCAGCCAGCAAATTGACTTAGACGCAAACGTCTGGCCTACAGACTTTACCTGGGAAATTGAAGATGTTTCAGGCCTCAATCCGGGATATATTACAGGTGGGAGTACAGACTTCATTCCTGCCCAATTATTCACATTATCAGGTGGCAT